>DAOVYP010000004.1 GCA_030635565.1 Spirochaeta sp.
CGCTCTGGGGGCATTGAGATTCAATCGGCCTGTGAAGATAACCCTGTCCAGAGTGGAGTCCCTCCGGGTGGCTCAGAAAAAGCATCCCTCCGAATTCAACGTCAAACTCGGGCTGGACGGTTCCGGCCGTTTCAAGGCGTTAGTGGCGGATATCGTCACCGACAAAGGGGCTTATGCCACATTGGGATTCGATATTATCGAGAACATGATGGCCTTCATCGGGGGCTCATATTACATCCCGACAGTTCTGGTGAACGGACGATCCGTTTATACCCACAATGTCATGTCCGGCGCCATGCGGGGATTCGGAGCGAATCAGAGTAATTTCGTCATCGAATCGCTGGTGGACGTGGCCGCCCGTAAGACAGGCCTCAACCCATTTGAGATACGTTTAATCAACGCCCTCAAGCCCGGTCTTCCCACCATCACCGATCATGTGCTGGAGCCCGGGATACCCGGTGTCGTCGAAGTCCTTGAAGCGGCACGTACAGCTGTGGAACAGGAGCGTGTCCCGGAAGTTCCCGAAGGGATGGTTCCGGGGTTCGGTATTGCCTGCGGAGTCAAGAATGTGGGTTTCGGTCACAGCCTTCCGGAAAGCGCCGGCGCCCGGGTGGTTCTTTCTTCCGAAGGGAACTGCCGCCTTTTTGTTACCCATCATGAATACGGCCAGGGTGCCGTTATCGGAGAAGCCCGGATCGCATCCGAAGTACTTGGAATACCCATCGACAGGATTTCCGTGAATGAGCCGGATACAAAACTGACTCCATATACAGGTGCTTCCACCGCGTCCCGTCAGACTTTCCTCTCGGGAAACGCCACAGTGGGAGCCTGCAATAATCTTCTATCCGATCTATTGATACGGGCATCCGGGAGGATGGGGATTCTCGATCCGGCTTCTCTGGCCATCGAAGGCGACATGATTGTCGAGAAAGGCGGAGACAGACGTATCCTCCTGTCGGACCTGGGTGAAGATTTTCAGGCCGAGTTCCGCTTTATGGCTCCGGAAACCGATGGATTCCCGGAAGGGAGTCAACACCTATTCGGCAGCCCGGAATTCAAGAGCCGCAGGACTCATTGGGCCTATGCCTATGGAGCCCAGGCCGCATGGGTCGCCATCGATGAAAAAACCGGAAATGTATCGGTGCTGAAAATCGTCACAGTCAGCGATGTCGGTAAAGTTCTGAATCGGCGGGCTGTGGAAGGTCAGCAGGATGGCGGGGTGATGATGGGAGTGGGGTATGCTCTGAGTGAAGAATTCATCGTCAAAAACGGCAGAAACATCACCCGTGATTTACGAGGCAGCGGTATTCCCAAAGCCGGCGATACACCGGAAATCGTTAATATCATCGTGGAAGTTCCCCATCCCGGGGGACCCCTGGGTGCCAAGGGATTCGCAGAGGCCCCCTCTCTGGCGACGGCACCGGCGGTGGCCAACGCGATATACGATGCCGTCGGCGTCAGAATGTACAAGCTGCCCATGACGCCGGAGCGTGTTAAAGGAGCGATGGATATTAAATCCCGGAGTTAGAACGTCCAGCGGGCGAATGCCGTCCCGACGAAGGCGAAATCGCTCATGCTGGAAGCAGATGGAGCCAATACGAAGGTTCCTGCGGTTCCTAAACTGAATATTTTACGTTTGCCCAATCTGTATGCAACTGATAATTCAGGAAGGAATACAGCATCCGCCTCAAAGGCATTATGCAAGCCAAAAAACAGAAAAAGCCCTCCACCGAAACTGGCGTTGATAACAAAATTCCCCAGATTGGATTCCAGGGATATTATGGGATAAACTGCAGTTTCCAGAATCAATGTGAACAACCTGAGTCCCATACCGAAATGAATCTTTTCAGAACCGAAGTAATAATGCCATTTCACGTCGGGTATGAGGAATAAATACTGGCTGAATTCACTCAGGTCACCGCTGCTGGATTCGATTCCGACGTAATATGGAACATTCAAAGTGATATCCCATTGACTTTCAGCGCTTGCCTGACCGGTGATAAACAGAAAAAGGGCAAACAGTACAATGAAACGAATCCACTTCTTACTCTTGTTCATAATTTGCCTCCTGTTCCAATTATACTTCGGATAAAGTCTCATTAACCGCCAATTACTAAATTATCATGAGTTTTCCTCAGTTTCAACATAATCCGGTTTTCCTGAAATATTCTATTTGACTAGTGGATTAATTCGGTTTAACCTGTTCCCGACTCGACAGCTTAACTCCGAGTTGCTTTTCCTAAGACTTTCCACGTTATGGAAAAACAACCGATGGGTGCCGTTGGAAACGGCTGCGCCTCCCGTGTTTGGAAAGGAGATTTCATTGAAACCCCACAGGATAGTTCTGTCTGCTCTCGTGTTCCTATTGATGGCTGTAACGGTTTCTGCCGGTGACAAGCCGCTGGAACTCAGTTCCGCATACCCGACTGATGCATCAATCACACTTACTTTCAGCAAGAATATCGTGAATTTTGCCGTCGCTGAAGAGAATACACGCTGCTTTCATCTGGAATCCGCTTTCGGGGATACTGTGGGGGTTGAAATCCTGATGGCCGACGATCAGCTCGAACCGGAATTGAAACGAATTGTGAATGTATTGCCTGCTGAACCCCTGGCGGCAGGAACCGAATATGTCCTGATAATCTCCGGCACCCTCCGGTCCAAGAGCGGTCAGACTCTCGGCGAGGATGTGTTCATCAGATTCATCATTGAATAATCGATGCGTATTCGCCGGCTACTTTATCCGTTTATTTTCCTCAGCCCGATACTCTGCATCCTCCTATCTCTCTATTGGGGACGTTACCCGATCACTTTCGCTGAAGTGACAGCTGTCCTGCTGCATCGCCTTCCTTTCATCAGAACTCCTGCCGTGAATGAGACCCATATCGCTGTCGTCGAGATAATCCGACTGCCCCGGGCCCTCTTCGGTGCTTTGGTAGGCGGGGCCCTGTCCATCAGCGGCGCGGCCTTCCAGGGGCTGTTCCGCAATCCTCTGGTGAGTTCCGGAATGCTGGGAGTCAGCTCCGGTGCCGGTTTCGGTGCGGCCCTGGCAATACTGCTTTTCACTCAGAAATCCTTTCTCTACATCTTTGCTTTCACATTCGGGTTCGCGGCCGTCGCAGCGGCCTATCTGATCGGCCGGATCTACCGGACCACCACCTCCATCACCCTGGTTCTCGGCGGTATCGTAGTGGGATCCATTTTCGCCGCTCTCACGTCATTCGCGAAATTCGTTGCCGATCCCTACAATCAGCTTCCCACCATCGTGTTCTGGCTGATGGGCAGTCTCGCATCCGCCCAACGGTCGCAGATTCTCATTGCCGGTATCCCGATGATGATAGGTTCGGCAGGACTCATGCTGATGCGGTGGCGCATAAACATTCTTTCCATGGGGGAGCGGGAGAGTCAGGCTCTGGGGGTAAATCTTCAACTGAGCCAGCTCCTGATCGTATTCTTCGCAACCCTGGCCACAGCTGGAGCGGTGAGCATCGCCGGGGTTATCGGATGGGTGGGACTGGTAGTTCCTCACATGGGCCGGATGATTGTCGGCAGCGACAACAGGGTTCTCTTGCCGGTGAGTTTTTCTCTCGGCGCTTCGTTCCTGATACTGGTGGACAGCCTGGCCCGTTCCATTACCGGGGGTGAGATTCCACTGGGTGTACTGACCGCCCTGGTCGGCGGCCCCTTCTTTATCTATCTCCTGAAGCAAACAAGGGCCAGGGGGTGGTGATGGTTAAGTCCCCCCTCATCAGCATGCATGCCGGTACCTTCGCTTATTCTCAGGAGAATCCGGTATTCGAAGATATCGGATTCTCGGTCTGCCCAGGCGAAGTCCTGTGTATCCTCGGGCCCAACGGCTGCGGGAAAACCACCCTTCTGGACACATTGCTGGGATACCATCGCCTCCAGGGTGGTGAAATCCTTGTTGAAGGCAAAAATGCCGATAGGATGACCGCCCGGGAAAGGGCGATGAAAATCGCCTACGTGCCACAAAATCATGAGAAAACCTTTCCTTATACCGTGAATCAGGTGGTGCAGATGGGACGGGCACCTCATCTTCCTTTTCATACCGGCCCCGGGACTGACGACCTGCGTAAAGTAGAGGAAGTCATTAAAAAGATGAAACTCTCCTCCCTGAAGGAACAGGAGTACACGCGGCTTTCCGGCGGTGAAACTCAGCTCGTGCTGATTGCCCGGGCTCTGGTTCAGGAAAGCCGGGTATTGATACTGGATGAGCCCACGAGTCATCTCGATTTTACCAATGAGCTGATAATCCTGGAAACAATTGTACGGCTTGTAAAAGAGAGTCACATCGCTGTCATCATGGCCAGTCATGTACCGAATCATGCCTTTTATTTCGAAAATCGCCGTGTTCCGGTCAGGGTTGCGCTGATGCGGAACCGGGGTTTCTCCCATATCGGGACTCCCGGGGAAGTGCTGACACAGAAAACGATGGCGGAAGTGTACAACGTGGAAGCCAGAATCATCAGCTATGCCTGCGGGGATGACGAACGGCCCTTGAGCCATGTCGTTCCCCTCAGTCTCAAAGGAGAATCATGAATATTCTGAAATGCAGATTGACCTCTGGCACCCTCCTGTTTCTGCTTCTATCCGCTCGTCTGGCTGCCGTCGGGGTCGAAGAAACCACCGGCGCGCCAGCAGTATCCTCACCCTCCCGGGTCGTTGTTGACAGCTTCAACCGGGAAGTTCCACTCCCCAGGGAGATAGGCACTATTGCCTGTCTGTACGCCTTCAGTGCTCATGTCGTCACCATGCTCGGTGAAGATGAGCGAATCGGCGCCGTGGTCCGGGGATCCAAACGCGACAGGTTATTGAACGAAATCTCTCCTAGCATCCGGAAGGCGGCGACTCCTTCCGACGACGGCATCATCAATATCGAAGAGCTGCTGGCCGTCGATCCTGATATCGTATTCCTGAAGGGAGAAACGGCCCTGCTGGAGGAGGAAACAGCCAAACTGGAACTCTTCTCGATTCCCTATGTTGTCATCGACTTCACCGATATAGCCTCGCAGATGAGGGCCATCGAAGTGATCGGCGAAGTGCTGGGGAAGGAAGATAAGGCCGCGGACTTCAACCGTTATTACCGGAAGGTTCTGGATGAAACCCGGGAACGTTTTGTGAACTTGAGAGAAGATGACCGGGTCCGGCTCTACCATTCGGTGAACGAGGCGACACGAACTGATGCGGCAGGCACCCTGATGGCTGAATGGACAGAAGCCGCAGGTGCCGTCAATGTTTCGGTGGGTGAGGAACTCAGAATCTTCGAGAACAAGTATTTCGCCGGTATCGAACAGATACTGTTCTGGGACCCGGAAGTGATTATCTGCAACGAGTACGGCGTCGACAGCTACATCCTGTCCAATGAAAAATGGGCCTCCATTACCGCGGTGAAAGAGGGCAGGGTCTGGATAATTCCCACCGGGATTTCCCGCTGGGGGCATCCCGGCGGAATGGAAACGCCCCTGGCGATACTCTGGACTGCCGACAGACTGTATCCGGATCTGACGGAAGATATCGACATGACTGAACTGACCCGGAATTTCTACAGGGATTTCTTCGATTATGAAATCGATGATGAACTATTAAATCATATGCTGTCCGGAGGCCGGATGAGGATGCCGAGAAACAATGGCTGATTCCCAAACGAACGAGAGAAATGAAAATCTTTCATTTCCGAGTGAGAGCAGGGAAGAGAGGTCTCATACCCCGCAGCTTGCCGCGGCAAGAAGTCGCCAGGGGCGACTTCGGGTCCAGGGCTCAGCCCTGGGGTATGATACCTCTCATTACTTTCTTTCAATCGATGATACAGACAACGAATCCAGTCCCGGAACAGGACATGTCCTGGAAGCGATCGGCAAGGTGCTTGAATCGAAGGGGCTCGGTAAGCCATCGCGTATCAGCCGGCATCAGCTGTTCGTGCATCCTGATATACCCTATACCTCCCACAACAGTGCGATGTGCATGGTTCTGAAGGATGTTGCCGATCAGGCCTCACTCATCTCCGTTACCGAAGAGGAGCTTGTCCGCCGGGCGGCTGAAGGATCGGATCCGGGAATATGTTGTGCCGGACTTTTTGACGTCGTTGATACCAACACACTTCTTTCCTGGGGTATGCGGGCGAAGATGGAAGTACTGACCATGGAAGAAGCCTATCGGACGGCCGGGAGCTGCGGATTGTATCTGAATGAGCTCGGCGGCAGCGGGGACGGGATTATCGGTGCCCTTGCAGGTGTCGCCCTGCGCCTCGGCGGCAGCGACGGCCGCTTTCGCGGCAGAATCCCGGTCTCCATCGACTTTGGAGATAAAAACTGCACAGCGGAGGCCTTATTGGCCATCCCGGAAGTTGATGCCTGCTGCTGTGCCGATACTCGTGCCCCGGTCCCGGACTCTGACCCTGTCTTGAGTCCATCTGAGATTAAAACCGTACTCCTGAATGGGAAATCCGTGCTTCCCCTGCGGCGCAGCGGTGATATCTGGCGCTGCCTGACTCGGGAGGAAACGAAGGAAATGTTTGCATGATCGATATGAAAGACGCCTATAAGCTCGTGATAGATAACAGCCTGGAATTGGAAATCGAATCCGTTCCCCTGCGGGAGGCCGCCGGACGATTTCTATCCGGGCCGGTTGTCTCACCAATTGATTCCCCCCCCTTCGACAAATCCGCCATGGACGGTTATGCGGTTACGGTTGGGGATGAAACCTCTCAATCGGCCGGGTTTGCCATTCTCGAGACCGTCGCCGCTGGGGAGGTTCCCTCGAAGAAACTTGTTCCGGGATCCTGTATTAAAATCATGACCGGCGCGATGCTGCCGGAAAACGCCGGGAAAGTCATTCGGGTGGAATACACCGATGAATCCGACGGGGTGATGCGTGTCACGGCACCCGAGCCCTATGAAAACATCATCAGACGAGGCGAGAACCTGAAGGCCGGTGATGAATTCATACAGGTAAAACGTCTCGGTCCCGGGGATATCGGCAGCCTGGCCGCTTCCGGGATACACCGGGTAAACGTACGCCGTCGGCTGAGGGTGGGCATCATCACCACCGGCTCCGAACTGAGGGAACCGGGAGAGCCCCTCGGCCCCGGCGAAATCTACAACAGCAGCGGAATCCAGCTCTCCACCCAGATTGCGGCAGCCGGCGCGCTTCCAGTTAAATATGGAATCGTTCCCGATGATGCGGACGAACATGCCGAGGCTGTTAAAACCGGCATTAAAGAGTGCGATCTGCTTCTTATGACAGGGGGTGTCTCCAAGGGTGATTTTGACTATGTACCGGACACCCTCAGGGAAGCCGGGGTTGAAATCGTATTTCATGGGGTTAAGGTGAAACCCGGGCGCCCGACTCTCTTCGGCCGGCGGCTCAGTGCCGGGGATAGGGATAACACCTTTATTTTCGGCCTGCCGGGGAATCCGGTCTCCACTTACATTCTGTTTGAAGTGCTTGTCAAAGCGTTCATATACCGTTTAAACGGGCTGACTTACAGACTTCCGGTAATGCAGGGGCGCCTGGCATCGGAAATCAGACGCCGGGATACCGAGCGTATGGAGTTCCGGCCGGTAAAGCTCACCGGTACCGAGGTTGATGTGCACGGCGTCGAAGCTGTCGCCGTGAGAACGATCGAACCGGTGCGCTACATGGGTTCAGCCCATCTGAATGCCCTGGTTGAGGCCGACGGCATTGTTGTGCTCGAACCGGGATTGGATCGAATTGAGGAGGGAGTGCTCATCGATGTTAGACTCATTTGACCGGGATATCCGCTATCTTCGGATATCCGTCACTGACAAGTGCAACCTGCGATGCACCTACTGCATGCCTGAAGAGGGTGTGGCGCCGATGGCCCATTCAGACCTGCTTCGCTTTGAACAGATTGTCGAAATTGCTCAGGACGCGGCAGAACTCGGTTTCAACAAGATCCGCCTTACCGGCGGTGAACCCCTGGTGCGAAGAGGTATTGTCGGCCTCGTGGAGATGCTTCACGCCGTGGAGGGAGTCGAATTTCTGGCGATGACGAGTAACGGAATACTGCTGCCTGAATTCGCAGAGCCTCTCAGGTCCGCAGGGCTTGATGCCCTGAACATCTCCCTGGATACTCTCGATCCTGATCAATATTCTAAAATTACCCGATGCGGCAGCTTGCAGTCGGCGCTGGACGGTATCGAAGCGGCGAGGCAGGCCGGATTCGAGAAAATCAAGATCAACATGGTAGTCTCAGATGATACCGGCCCTGAAGAAATAGCCGGGATGGAGCGCTACTGCAGGGATAAGAGCCTCATACTGCAGAAAATTCATCAATACTCCCTTACCGAAGTCAAAACCGATAACCACAATTACGATCGTCCGCCCCGTTGCGGCGGTTGTGACAGGCTGCGCCTCACCAGTGACGGTTACTTCAAACCCTGCCTGCATTCCGACAGGGAAATCAAAGTGAATTTCAATGATATACGGGCATCAATTATCGAGGCGGTTCAGGTAAAACCGATGCGCGGCGATGTCTGCAGCGACAGAGCAATGATATCGATAGGAGGTTGAACGCATGGATTTTTCTCATCTGGATTCCAAAGGCAGGGCCCGTATGGTGGATGTATCCGCCAAAGACATTGTTCGCCGGACGGCAATTGCCCGGGGGGAGATTCTCCTGAATTCCGAAACCATCAAGGCGATTAAGGACCGGAAGCTTCCCAAGGGTGATGTGCTGACGGTAGCCATGGTGGCCGGAATCAACGCCGCCAAGAAAACCGGGAGCGTTATTCCGCTCTGCCATCCGGTCATCCTGGATCAGGTGGACGTGACTTTCGAAATCAGGGACGAGCGCATCATCATCGAATCGACGGCTGTCTGTGCCGGCAGGACCGGTGTTGAAATGGAAGCCTTGAGTGCCGTTTCAGGTGCGGCACTGGGAATCTATGACATGTGCAAAGCCGTCGACAAAAAAATGTCGATTTCAGACATCAGACTTGTGAAAAAACTCAAGGAGCCCATGAAATGAACAAGGACTTCTCCCTCGTCTCATTGAACATCTCCCTGAAGAAAGGAGAACAAAAAATTCCGGTGGACCAGGCGGAACTCAAGCCGGATCATGGAATTGTCGACGACGCCCATGCCGGTGACTGGCATCGTCAGATATCGCTTCTGGCCGACGAGGATGTGGAAACCATGAGGGGAAACGGTATCGAACTGAATCCCGGCGATTTTGCCGAGAATATCACTACCAGAGGCGTGGATCTCAGCATGCTTCCCGTTGGAACCCGACTGTTTCTCGGCGAGACCGAAATCGAGGTCACCCAGATCGGTAAGGAATGTCACCACGGATGTGCCATTTACCAGGCCATCGGTGATTGCGTCATGCCGCGGAAGGGCATCTTCGCCAAGGTCATCAGGGGCGGAAGGATTACAAGTGAAAGTCGTTGTCATTACAGTCTCTGACCGGGCGTCCCGGGGGGAATACGAAGATCTGTCGGGGCCGGAAATTCGGCGTATCCTCAGCGGGCATTTCGCTGATGAGCTTGAATGCCGCGCCGAAATTGTTCCTGATGAAGAGGATGAAATACTCAAAGCCCTGGATCGTGCCGCTGCCGGAGACAATCCCGCCGACGCAATAATCACCACCGGCGGTACCGGTATCGGTCCTCGCGACCTCACTCCCGATATAAGCCGAACCTGGTGTGATAAGGAACTCCCGGGAATTGCCGAGATGCTCAGGGCCGAATCCTACAAGGAAACGACTTCCGCAGTTCTGAGCCGGGGTTATGCCGGTTTGAAGGGGAGGACTCTGCTCATCAACTTCCCCGGGTCCGTCAATGCGGTAAAGTTATGTACAAGGTTGATTCTACCGGTTCTGAACCATGCACCGGCCATGCTCTCAGGCGGGGGGCATTAACGGAATCGGCGGCGCCCTAATGCTTGATTTTCTCTTCCCTCCAGATCATCAGGGCCGCCATCATCCGGGGAAACCCCGCGGTGGTGGCCGTCTGGAGAATGGCATGCTCCACCTCATCCGGAGTGCATCCGGCATTCAGTGCCTTTTCAATGTGGCTGCGCAGGGCCAGATTATACTGGCTTGCCGCGGCGATACCCAGTTTCACCAGGGCGCAGGTTTTGGCATCCAGAGGTCCGCCTTCCGAACCAAGGGCCTTGCCGAAAGCCTCATACGCATCATGGGCCTCGGTATAGGTATGACGAAAATATTTCCAGTTTTCTTTTCGTGCTTCCATTAGTAATCCCCCGATCAAATATATAAAGTGTAGTATAACACCCTGGAGCCTGTGATATGCTCTTAATGTGAAGAAACCTTTTCGGAGTGAACAGTTTGTACTCAGGACGCATGAACTCTGGTTCGGGAAGTTATGGGTCAGGATTATCGCATCGTTAATCTCGCTCCTGATATATGCCACGGCTATCCTTTGCCTGGCTCCCGCTCTCAGAATCGCCGTCAATTATTTTGTCATCATACCCGTTATCGTCTGTTCCCTGGCTTTTGGAATCAAAGGCGGCGTCATATCGGGGGCTTTTGGACTTATATCGAACAACCTGCTTCTGATTATCATAGGGCTGCCGCAGTACATGCCGGAGAATCATCCGGTGGCTCTGATTACAGGTCTGGTGCTGGGAACCACTTTGGGAATCCTCGCCAATCACTACAGGAGTCTGGGTCGGGAAATCGTCCGGCGCCGGGAGATAGACCTCCGGCTCAGGAATGCGCTGAAGGAACGGACTCTGCTTCTTCGTGAGGTTCATCATCGGGTCAAGAACAACCTGAACGTCATCCACAGCCTTATCGGTCTGCAATCCGGATATCTCAAAGATGCCCATTCCGTGGAATTGCTGAATGACCTCTCGCGACGTATCGGCAGCATGGCTTTCGTTCACGATCAGCTTAACGACAAGCCTTATACCGGGGCCTTGCGGCTCAACCGGTACATCCCTTCCCTGGTGGAACACATCCTGAGTTCCCAAACCACCGGCGAAATCGATGTGAAATTCCTTATCGATGACAATCTTCCCGAAATTACACTGTCCAGGGCCACGACTCTGGGACTTATCATCAACGAAGTTCTCATCAACTCCCTGAAGCATGCGTTTACCGACACCGGGGATCAGCGACTGCAGATTACAGCGGTTTCCGAAGGGGAGCGTATCAAAATCCGTATCAATGACAACGGATCCGGATTCAATCCTGAAACGGTGACAAAAGGTCTCGGCTCCAGCCTGATTGAAGCCCTGGTCCGACAGCTCGAAGGCGAATACGGTTATACCCTTGTTGCCGGGACCGAATTTTCATTGGAGATTCCTGTGGCCGACGCTCCCCGGAGTATCGGTCGAATTGAATCTGAGATATGATGGTGTGATAATATAAATGATCCAAGGAGGTAATTTCAAAAATCCCAGATTTTTAAAATTACCCAGACCTTTAGAAAAGTTATTTTATTATTGTATAAGAAAATAACTTTTCGGCCCCATACTTGAGGATCTTTCAGAATGGTAATTATGAAAGATCCTCCAAGGAGATTATCATGGACGAATCGGTAACGACTTATGGACGAATCAAACTCGATAAAGTACGGAAGGCGCTGGAAGAGAATCGCTTCGAGGCCTATGTTGCCGAAAGTACCGATGAGGCCGGTAAACTGGTTCTGAAGACTATCATCCCCTCATTGGGGGGCGGTGTCGTCTCATGGGGCGGTTCGCTGACGCTGAATGAATGCGGTATCAAGAAATGGTTTTTCGAAAGCCGGGATTGGGACGTTATCGATACCGGTGAGAAGGGACTCGATGCCGCCGGGAAACTCGAATATCGGAGGCAGGCTCTTTTATCGGATTTGTATTTTCTGGGTGCCAACGCCGTTACCGAAGACGGAGTGCTGGTGAACCTGGACATGATCGGGAACCGCGTTGCGGCCCTCACGTTCGGACCGAAAAAAGTCGTTGTACTTGTCGGCCGAAACAAAATCTGTGCGGATCTTTTTTCTGCCATGGAACGGGTGAAGGAATATGCCTCGCCGGCCAACTGTATGAGGCTGAACATGAAAACTCCCTGTATCAAGAGCGCATCATGTCTCGAATGTTCCACGGACGACCGGATCTGCAATTACTGGACCATTACCGAGAAATCCTTCCCCCCCCGGCGAACGACGGTAGTGCTTATCAATGAGGATCTGGGCCTGTAGTGTGATGTCCTGTAATTACCTCTGTATATAAGCATCACGTTCCGGGAGCAGGACTGTTCGGGAGCATTGCGAATAAGCCATTTCATGCTCCGTTCCGACGAACTTCCGGCAGCTTTTCTCCATACTCCCGAACAGTCCCATTCCGGGATACCACACAAACGGGCTTACCTCAATCAAATTTCTCCTGCTCTTCGATTTCATCACGTCCTGTTTGTGAGTAATCGAATATCTCAATCTTGTCGGAGATATACCAGTCAAACATATCTCTCCGTAATTTTGCCCGCCAGATTTTTCCCTCTGCCTGGCGTTTGAGATTATAGAACACGGCTCCTTCTGCCATGACTTTATCCGTTAATCCTAATTTTGAGGCTCTTTTTGTGTAATACCTGGAATAGAGCCAATCTTTGAACCAGCTGCTCCAGTTATCAAAGTTTCTTTCGTGTTCATCAAATGATTTGAACCTGAGACGATCTATTGCCGTTAAGAATGGATACCATTCATGCATATCGAGTTTATAAGGATTGCCCTGCAGTTTTGGACCAATCAGTTCACCGGCCTGTTCACCATCAGGTTTTATCAGTCCCTTGCCGGCCGACATAAGAACACCTTCGACAATAAAGGTCTTTCCCTTGATTATCTGCAGTGGGTCTATGACATTCTTCCTGTTCTGAATTTTGACGAGCCTGCCGCCTTCAGTAAGTATTTTCACATTGGACCCATCAAGTTTCTCAACGGCAAATGTCTCAGGATCATCAAAAACCCATTCATATCCCGGATTAATTTTATCGACGACAAGGTAGGCCTCCGGAGACCGCAGCCCCAGACTGGAGCCATGCTTTTTCCAATCATCTCTGTTTACCTTGAAAGTCTGCCGTATGAAGGGACAATAAATTTTTGGAAAATCTGTAAGATTACCATATTCAACAATATCCATATTCACTCCCGGGGGTATGTTACCATTTATTACCTGACCTCGATACTTCTGATAACTCTCTTTCCTCTGTGCTCGAGAACGATGTCGGTGTATCCCGGCTCCATCGGCCAGAGGACTTCGGATGGAAGTGATCCTTCGTAGAGGATGCGACCGTTGATACTGAGGGTTGCATTTCCGGATCCGGTCAGGCGGACCGGAATAACCTGGGATCCCGATGGGGCCCCGGGGTCAAGATAGTACACGGAACCCTCCGCGGGATGGACAATACCAAGGACGGCGCTTTCGGAAAAGTCGATGTCGTAGCCGTAACGGTTTGCCCAATATGAGTACTCCTGGGGATATCGGACCACCGACCGGGCCCTACCCGCGGCATCGGCGTGCCAGTTGCAGGGAACCGGTGCGGTACCCGGGGCGAAGAGCTCGTCCATGGTGTAAGTGCAATGGGGCGTGTACCCAAGCCCGCTGATGCTGCATATCCTCCTGATTTCCAATTCCGTGTGCCGTGGAAGGGCGCCTTTTGCGCTCCATGCGTCGAAGGCTTCGTGCAGAACGATGGCCGGGAGTGATGATCCGGGGGCACCCATTACCGTGGTACCGTCGAAATTGCCCATCCACACCCCTCCGATGAGATCGGAGGTGAATCCCAGGGCCCAGATGTTGTTGAACTGATTCGAGGTTCCGGTTTTGATGGCCGCGGGGTAGTCGAACCGGACCGGCCCGCTCCGGCCGAAGGTCATTACCCGGTCGTCGACACTGCTGATGATGTCGGCGATGATGTCTGCCGAGCTGGAAGACCAGACCTGCCTTCCATATCCCACCTCGTCGCTGATGAAACTGAGCGGCCGGACAACGCCTCCGTTGTAGAGACCGCCGTATGCCTGAACCAGTTCTGCGAGGCTCACTTCGCCGCCGCCGATGGCCAGACTGACCCCGAGCTTCCCCCGTTGATCCTCAAGACCGGCGAATCCGGCGTCGATGAGTGTTTCGGTGAAGTTCTCCACGCCCAGGCGTTCCAGGGTGAATACCGCGGGAACGTTGAGGCTGGCGGCCAGGGCCTGGCGCAGGCGTATGGGGCCGTGGTATTGCTCGTTGTAGTTTTCCGGTGAATAGACGAACAGACCTCCGAAATCGGTGGGTATGTCCGGCAGAATCGTGGAGGCGGTCCAGCCTTCCTCCAGTGCTTCGGCGTAGAGCAGGGGCTTGAGGGTTGATCCCGGCTCCCTGAGCATACGGATGCCGTCCACCTGGCCGTCGTTTTCCGTATCGCGAAAATCGGCCGATCCGATATAGGCCAGAATGCCCATGGTCGCCGGATCCGCGAGGATGAGGGCCCCGTTGCTGATCCGGAAGGCCCCGGCGATGTCCACGTGGTGACGGAGCAGACGCTGGGCTTTGCGCTGAATCACCAGATCGAGGGTCGTGGGTATCGGTTCGAGGCCTCTACGCCTCCCGGCCGGCCAATCATCGCGATTGATCATGATGTATTCCGAGAAATGCGGAGCCTCGAAGGGCCATTGATATGGCGTATCGAGCAGCCGGCGATGGGCTGAGTCGGCGAAACCGGCGCGTTCATCGGAATCGAGGACTCTGACGGCCAGTCGGGCGGCGGCTTCGTGGTTCTTCTCGGGGAAGAGTATCGGGTCGAATCGTCCGGGGGCCCGTGGAATGACCGTCAGGACGCAGAATTCCACAGGGTTCAGTTCCGGGAGATCCCGGCCGAAATACAGCCGGGCGGCGGCGGGATACCCTTCGACATTCCGGCCGAACGGCACCAGATTGATGTACAGTTCCAGGATTTCTCTTTTGGTGAACCGGGATTCAATCTGCAGGGCTTCCCAGGCTTCCTTCGCTTTCATCCCGATTGTCACCGGAGCCGACGGAGGACGCGGGTCGATGATCCGGGCCAGCTGCATACTGATGGTGCTTCCACCTCCTTTCGGAGCGCCTGACCGGGCAAAGCGGAAGCCGGCTCGGGTCAGGGACGGCGGATCGATCCCGGGGTGCAGGTAGAAGCGGCGATCCTCGCTTTTCCGGACGATGGTCAACAGCTCCTCCGGTATCCCGTCCCAGGGAACGAAGATTCGCCTGAGACCCTCGCCGTTAACCGGCCTGACCTGGATCAGGCGGCCCTCCCGGTCGAGGATGCGATGAGACCAGATCATGGCGTCCAGGGTGTCCTCGCCGCCCCAGGGGACGAGCCGGGGCAGGATGCGCACCGAGGCAAGATAGAGGAACACGAGACTTCCGGCAATGATGAGGGCCCGGCGGAGGTTTTTTCGCGCCATCACTCTCCCCGAATCACAGCCAGGCGCCCGCCACCGCGACCGAATACCTCTGGCTCGAACTCAAGGCTCGCAGAGATGGGGGGTGTCGGGTACACCCCCGGCGTAGTGGTCCGGATGAGGAAGGTGATTTCACGTTGTCCCGGGTAGAAATCCTCCCATGTATAGGTGACGGTATTGTCGTACACTTTCTGAATCGGCCGATAGAACCAGAATGACCAGGCGCCGGGTCCGAAAGTGGCATAACCTTCGGCTACGAATGTCGCAGTATCCCCATAGACAGTCTCCCGGGTCCAGGACTCACCGCCGGTCCCCCCGGCATCGCCGTAACTGCCGGTGGTGGAGAAGCTCGGATCCACGATTTCAGTCCCTGAGGGAACGGGAACTACGAGTTTCAGGAAACTCCTCCTGGATAATGTGCTCAGGGTGACCCGCATCCGCAGTGTCTCCCCCAGGGGAAGGTTTCCTTCATCCAGAATCTCCCCATCCAGGGTTTCCACCTGGCTGAAGATTTCGATGCCCTCGTCCCGGGGCAGGGCTGTTTCCGTCGGAAGGGCGTATGACAGGGTCGCGGCGTAGTAGATGTCGCCCGATCCGTCCTTCCCGATTCTCAGAGCCAGGGGAACCCCCTTCTCCATCTCTGAAAGTGGAGATTCCGCCAGAGGGAAATCTCCCCGGACCGATTCTCCTTCCATCATCCGTTTATCCTCGAGATCGATGGTGAGCCCGTAGTTCGTGCGGCGGGCTTCCCGGGCAAGCAGCGGCATGAATCCTGTGACGACCCAGAAATCGTCGAAACGGGATCCGAAACGACGGGAATTCCGGTTCCCGTTCAGGGCCCCCGCCATCCGGAGCACGAGTTCCGGTTCCTCATCGCGCGATACGGCGGTCTTGAGCATCAATGCCAGTTCAGCCTCTTTGGAGGAGAAATAGCCCACCGCTTCGTACGTCTCGGTGATATCGATGAGGCGGGTACCGATGGTGATGAAATTCCGGCTTCGATCATAAAGTGCCCCGGCTTCTTCCTCCCGTCCCAATACTCCATAGGCCTGGGAGAGCAGGTTGTATCCGGCGATGCCGAGCCGGTCTTCCGAATCGTACAGCCAGGAAAGGTCCGTCGGGATCACCACCCCGTTTTCCGCCAGGATCCATGCCGTCCAGGCTGCCAGAAATGATACCTCATCATCCCCGGCGGCGGCGTTCAGCATTTCGGTCAGGTATGTGTTCAGGGCGGCGCTATCCACCGGATTGTCGAAACGCGTTTCCGATCCGGATATTTCCAGAAGGACATGAGCCGCCAGGGCGGAGAGAAACCAGCTCGGTTTTGTATAATCCAAACCGGGAGACCGGTATCCGATGCCGCCGTCGGCGAATTGAAGATCCGCCAGCTTGCCGAATACCTCTTTCGCCCCGGTCGCTTCACCCGTCGCGGCCAGATTCGCCACAAGGCCGTAGAGGAGGTCGTTCTGAGACGGGTAGGGAATGTTCCTGAGCTTATTCAGACGGCCTTCGATATAGGGCCGCAGCGTTGAGTCGACTACCAGGGAGAGCCCGCCGAATCCTTCGGCGGCATGGATGGGTATTACCAGGGTTTCAACAACCGGTTCCCCATCACCGACAATCCCGATGGTGGCGAAGGCCTCGGTCACCAGAGGACGTTCCACAATCACCTTCTCTTCGAGGATTTCGTTGAGCACGTCGCTCCGGATTGTGAAACGAATTACCCCCTCGCCTTCCACGGCGGCTTCGAGGGCGAACGGCAGTTCGGTTGTGGAGTTCGCCGGCAGAACCAGGGATTTACGGGCTCCTCCGATGATAGAAAGGATGTCCGAATCGGCCGTCACCGTTACCTCCCGATCCACATCCGACATATTGGTGAGAACAACTCCCGCCGCGGCGGTATCCCGGTTACGGAAACGCCGGGGCAGGGCCGTTCGGACATTGATGGGGTTGCTGACCCGGAATTCGTCCTCGTCGAAGCCGAGCCTCACGCCGTCCAGGGCCACGGCGGTGAGCCGGTAGGTACTCAGGTTATCCGGAAGCTTCATCTTGAGACGGACCGCCCCGTCCGGACCGGTTCTGAGATAAGGCTCGAACAGTGCCAGGGGGTTGAAGTCCTTCCGCACCTCGAGTTTGGCTGAATCGCCCCCCTGGAGGTTGGAAATCTCGTAAGTGACCGGCCGGAGCAGGAGCCTGCGGCTGTCATCTCCCATCACTCCATGGGGGAAATGGTACTCATCGTAGAAATAATCCAGGGGATTGGGAACATGGTAGTTGATGAGATCAAGGACGCCCCGGTCCACTGCCAGAACGGTGATTTCCGCCCCTTCCACCGGTCGTCCGTCCCGTTTCACGCGAACGACAATTTCAGCCTCATCTCCCGGGCCGTAACTCTCGAGGACGGATTCGACGTCGACATCGAGTTCCACCGGCGTTGTGGCCACACGAACCGTGGTGAGCCCGAAGAGGCCCCGGGGCCGGCCCAGGTCGGGTTCGAAATAATCGTCTTCGGTATCTGTCCTCTCGGTGAAACCTGAAAGCGCCACGTAGAAGACCGGGAGATATTCTTCCTTCACGGGGATTTCGATAATCTCGCTGGAACCCTCGAGGGTGACGATCCTCTGTTCAAGGATGCCTTCCCGTTCCACCGTGAGGAGATAACGGCCTTTGGGAATCGGCGATTCGACCAGAATTCTGGCGGTATCTCCCGGCTCGTAAAGACTTTTATCGACGATGAGGTTGATGTCGCTTGGCGTCCGGCTGGCCCGTTGAACCCATCCGCTGCCAGTGGCGTAGAAGTCGATTTCCGTCCGTGCCGGCCGACCGGCTTCGTCGGTATAAATGAAAAAGAGGGTGTAACGGCCCGGGTCTTTCACTGAGACACGCAACTCCGATCCACCGTCCTTAAGGGGTTTCTCCTCTCTCCACAGTTCTTCCTCGACGAACTCCCAGCGGGTGTTCACCCGGCCGTAGAGGCCTTGCTGACTTGCCGATTTCCATTCCCCTTTCACCAGGCCCACCGTCAATGCGCCGCCGGGATCAACTCGTCCGCCCCGGACGTCGGTCAGCCGGGCCAGGACCGTCACTTCTTCTCCTGTCGGAACGAAACGTGACCACCAGCCGTCGACAGATCCCCGATCGAATCGTGCGGCGACGTAATACTCGGCGGGGTGCACGACGGCCGACGTGATACTGGATACCACCTGACGATCGATGTCCTCAACGGTGGTCTCCAGGGTGTATCGGTAGGCTTTCCCGGTAACTTCGTGATCAATAGTGCCCTCGCTGATCCGGACCGAACCGGCTCCGGACAGATTCCCGTCGCCGGATGACAATGTCTGTTCGGGCGCCCAGGCGGAGGTTCCGAATACCCAATCTTCCCATTCTTTCCCGGGAGGCGTATAACGGACCGGCTTACGGGTCCAAAAGTAGTGGTAACCGGCCGAAGGCAGGGCACCGCCGGCCAGGTAGGAAGAATTTACTGTGGCTTCCACCGCATCCCCGTGGTAGTAGTCTCCCTCCCGAACGGAAGAATTCACCTGGAAGGCAACGCGCCGGAACGAAGCAATGCGGAACGATGCGCTGCGCCGGGCACCCCGGCCCTCGTAGATAATCTGGAACGATCCCGGATCAAGATCCTCAGGGAGTCTCAGGCGATGGGCGAATCCGCCGGATTCCGTAGTTCTGCCGCCCTGCGACCATACAGCTTCCCCGGTATCCGCCTCGACGATGCGGATGTCATAGGATCCCGAGTAACTTTCGAAGCCCCCGGGATTCTGCATCCAGTGTATGCCCCTGAAGGCCAATTCTTCCCCGGGTTTGTAGAGTCCGCGGTCGGTGAACATGTGAATTCTGTCTACGGCTTCCTCGACTTGCCCGGGATTAACCGTGTTGTAGACGCCGAATGCGTAGGATCCTTGAGTATTCTGCACCCGCATCTCGGCCAGATCGCCGCCTTTCTCGGCTCTGACGTGGACCGAATCCGTCCGGGTACCGGAACGGTTATAGAATGCCTGTCCGAATTCTTTTTCGGGGATCACTACCGACGCCAGCCCCGTCCCGTCGGTGACCGCCCCGTAGCTTTTGCCGTTCAGGTTGAACACCGTAACCTTGGCGCCGGAAACCGGCTGCCCGTCGGAAAGCCGATTCACCCAGACCAGGACCCGATTGTAGGCCACCCGGACAGAGAGGCCCAGGTCGGTCACCTGGACAGCTACCTCGCCGTTCCGCCACTGCCGCTTCTC
>DAOVYP010000288.1 GCA_030635565.1 Spirochaeta sp.
CCGGGTGGCTGGTTGACAAGGTGATCATTCCGGAGAATTACAGCAACATCAGCATCTTCATCGTCGTATTTGCCGGTCTCGGTCTTATTCAGGCAGTGAACATCTTCTCCTTCATCGCCATCGCGGGAAAGGTGGACATGGACATCTGCTACGATATACGTAAAGAAGGTTTCAAACGACTGCAGGAACTCAGCTTTTCCTTCTACGACCGCACACCCGCAGGCTGGATTATGGCAAGAATGACCTCTGACGCCCAGAAGCTTGGAGATGTCATCGCCTGGAGTCTTATCGATATCTCATGGGGCATGGCGTACATGGTTCTCATGGCAGTAACCATGTTCATCGTGAACTGGAAGCTGGCCCTGGTGAGCCTGGCGGTTCTGCCGGTTCTGATGGTTATCGCCCTGTGGTTCCAGAAGAGAATACTCAACGGATACAGGCAGGTGAGGAAAATCAATTCCCGAATCACCGGTGGGTACAATGAAGGGATCAATGGCGCACGCACATCGAAAACTCTTGTAAGGGAAGAGTCCAACTCTACGGAGTTCGCCGAGCTCACCGGTTCCATGAGGTCTCATTCGATACGGACGGCCACACTTTCGGCCCTGTTTATGCCGGCGGTACTTACCCTCGGTGCCGTGGGTACGGCACTGGCCCTCTGGCGCGGTGGGACCGGCGTCATCGCCGGAACAGGCTTGAGCTATGGAGTGCTGGTTTCATTCATCTTCGCCACTGCCGGTTTTTTCGATCCGGTTCTGGAGCTGAGCCGGGTTTTTGCCGACCTTCAGTACGCCCAGGCTTCCGCCGAGAGGGTGCTGTCTCTGCTGCAGGAGGTTCCGGATATCAAAGATCCTGAGGCATCGGTAGATCCGTCAATCGGCAGGTCTGCAGAAGAAATCCGCGGGGGCATACGCTTCGAGTCGGTGAATTTCCGCTACGGAAAAGGCGAGATGATTCTGAAGGATTTCAATCTCGATATCCGGCCCGGTGAATCTGTGGCCCTGGTGGGGGAGACCGGTTCGGGAAAAAGCACCATTGTAAATATGGCATGCCGGTTCTATGAACCCACAGAAGGGAGGATTCTGATCGACGGAATCGACTACCGGGACAGATCTCAGGAATGGCTTCAGTCCAGGCTGGGATATGTACTCCAATCTCCTCATCTTTTCAGCGGATCGGTACGGAAGAACATCCGTTACGGCCGGCTTGAAGCGAATGATGCTGAGGTTGAAGAGGCGGCCAGGACTGTCGGAGCCCATGATTTCATCATAAATCTTGAAAAAGGTTACGATACGGAGGTGGGTTCTGGTGGAGGAAAACTCAGCGTCGGCGAGAAGCAGCTGATTTCTTTCGCCCGCGCCATACTGGCCGACCCGACAATCTTCGTCCTGGACGAAGCCACCAGCAGTGTCGATACCGAAACCGAGGAACGGATCAGAGAAGCCATTCACAGGGTTCTCGAGGGCCGGACCAGCTTTCTCATCGCCCATCGCCTGTCGACGGTCCGTGAAGCCGACCGCATCCTGGTACTCTCAAACGGACGGGTTATCGATGAAGGATCTCATGAGCTGCTCATGAGGAGGCGGGGGGCATACTGGTCTCTCTATACCCGGCAGTTCCAGGTGGAGAGTGAGGCCCGGGCCCTGGGTGCTTAAAGTAGTGTTTCGAAAATTTGGCAACACAATATTGATTAGGAATATGGTGAAGTTACCCGGAATCGTGGAGACAAGCACCCATGGCGAGTCCCGCTAGAACAAGGGATACTTGTAGCAACGATTCCGGGCAGCACCGCTCACGGTATTCAACGGTATTCAATTGTAAGTTCTTGAACGGATTTACGGGACACCGCACTGGCAGGGTACTCACCCAACGGGACCGCTGAGAATGGAACCGACAACAGTATCGTCCAGAATGTGGAGGATGCCGTCTCCGGATGTCGCTGCGACCCGGCCGTCATTCAAATCGCTCAGGCGGTATTCGATACGACGGCCGGATTCGTCTTCAAGCATCAGGATGAGCGGTGATTCGCCGCTGCCTGATGCCGGTGTGTCCGGGACGAGGATGAGGGATTCAGCCCGGAGCAGGCGGCCGAGATAGCCGGCGGCCGCCTCGTCTTCGATGACAACCCGCTTTCCTCCCCGGCCGGTAAGAACCCATTCCCCGCTTTCTTCATGAAGGCGCCAGTACAGGCGAATATCGGTACGCAGTTCGGCGCGGATCACCTCGATTTGCTGCGGAAAAAGACGCCGCTCCAACCAGTACCGGGGGTCCCCGGAGATATCCCCGGCGTTTATCAGAGGCCACAGAGCGATGCCGTCTTCGGTGAAGAAGTAGGTCCCTCCCCCGGCCCGGCGCTCACCGGCGAACTCCAGTGTATAAGGCCGCCCCCGCTCAGGCCTGATGATTATTCCCGCTCCCCCGCCGATATCATCACCAAGCAGATTCGGGTTATCCGTCACAAACCAAACCTCTCCGGACCCGGCTTTCAGGCGCCTTAAGAAACCCATAATGCGGTCGCTCCGGGCCGGTAGTCGCCAGTCATCCGACACCATGAACCAATCGTTTCCATTTCTCTCCAGGGAGAAAACCGGAAGTATACCCGATTCACCGGCAATCTCTTCATCGCCTGCCTGAAAGACGATTTCGCTCACTTTTTCCACATCCGGGACTTGTTCGCCTTGAATTCGGCCGGCGGCCTTACCCAGCCTGGAACCCACCTCTCTCCTGCCCCCGCTTTGTATTCCGTTCGTTTGTTCAGGAATCAGCGAGAGAATATCGATCCGCCCCGAAGCCAGGAGCAGCGCCGTATCCAGATCCCTGAACGAAAGGCGCCCGGTTTCATAGGCAGCCGAGTCAAGAAAATCCGAATCATCAATGAACAGTACCGTACCGGGACTCCCCTCATGGATCCACCCTTTGGCCCATTCACCGACTGAGCTGAGGTGATGGGCGCCTCCGGACCCTGCCATCAGAACGGCTCCGCCCCTTTCGACGTAGGTGTCGAGAATAATTTCAAGATCAAGGGCGATCCCATCAAAGACCGGACCATCCCGTATTATCAGGACCTCGAAGCGGTCCGGGGAAGAAGTTTCAGGATACCACTCATCAATCAGCCATCGTCCGGCGAGTAATGACACAGGCATCCCGCTGCCGTCCGTCGAGCCATTAAAATAAGCTGCGGAAACCGGCCCCCCCGCACCCAGATCCTGCAGGGCCCGGGCCAGATCCAGCGGCAGCCAATCGGTCTCCCAGATATCCGGGATGACGATACGCTTATCCCGCCAGTCCAGGACGAGAGACGAGTAGAGCCGGAACATGTTCCCTTCCTCATCCGTTGCGGGTATGGGAAGCAGGGATCCGGGCTGTCTCTCACCGGGTTCCGGACCGCGGACCACGGCGGAAATTTCCGGACCGGACTGACCCGCAGCGGCGATCAGATTCGCCATGAGGCCGTCGGCAGCCTTGAGGTGATCGGCCCGGGCCAGCTCCGGGGAAAGGTACCATGTGAAGCGGACGGGTCCATTGAGTGTGCTCAGGGATGAGGTGAGGACTTCGGGAAGAGGATTGCCCAACCGGCGGCAGCCGCCTGCGGCTAGAGAAACGATTACTGCGATAAGCAATATTGTAATGAGCCGACGGGCGCCAGAGGTCAGTCTTCACTCTCCTCACGATGAGGCAGCTGAATCACCATCCTGTCCCGGCAGAGAAATGCACCGGGGAAATGCTCCCGGCATTCGTCCCGGAGAACTTTCAACTCACGGTCGCTATAACGCGGACTGTAGTGGATGAGCCCCATGCGTCTGATATCCCCGGCCTTTGCCGCCAATTGACCTGCCTGACGGGCCGTCAGATGCTTCTTCTCCCGGGCCGACTCGGCCAGATCCTCGCCGAACATGGCCTCGCAGATGAGCAGGTCGGAACCGGCCACTTCCCCGGGGATGGAATTCCGCCATGTTGTATCGGTGACATACGAGACCTTCCGGCCATGACGGGATTCGCCCATCACCTGATTCGGCATAACCCGGCTCCCGTCATCAAGGCTGACAGTCTCACCTTTCTGCAGTCGGCCCCAGAGCG
>DAOVYP010000399.1 GCA_030635565.1 Spirochaeta sp.
AAAATTGTAATATATAAGAAGCAGATTAATATTCCGGAGGATTATTATGAGCGCATTACTCAGCGTAACAGATAAAGCAAAAGATCAGCTTCAGACCCTGGATGTGAACCATGCCAAGTTCCTGCGCCTCTGGGTGGGGGAGGGCGGCTGCTCGGGAATGTCATACCAGGCCGTTATAGACGACAACGCCACAGCCCTGGATATCGTGTTGTACCAGGACGACGACATCAAGATTGTTTCCGATAACACCAGCAAGTCATACCTGGAGGGCATCACCATTGATTACGAGGACGATCTGGTGAAATCCGGTTTCCGGTTTATCAATCCCAATGCCGTGAAAACCTGCGGCTGCGGCGGCAGTTTTCAGGCCTGATACGATGAGTGTACTGAACATCCAGGAACAGCTCACCGGAGGCGAGTCGATTTACTGCATCAATGAAGCTCAGATGACACGAACCCGCAGCCTGATGGAGGGCAATGACGGGACGGGTGAACGCCTGCGGGAAATTCTGGAGGATCTTGAGAAGAGTCTCAGCCGAAATGAACTGGCGGCCCTTTCATTTACATTGATCGAACGGCTTAACGGAAGAATGTAGAATAATTCCGGTGGGGAACATTTGCCTGATACCGGGTCGGATGAATATATTAAGGAAGACTCCACTGAAAAAGAGGAGATTCCCAAACGAATGAGAGCAGGGAAGACTACTGTCATTATTGCAGAGACAAGACGCAAAAAGCACAGAAAGCGCAGTGTAGTAGAGTTACATGGCCTGGTCGGTTGCTTTGCAACCTGCTCGGCCATGCATCCAGAGGCATTTCGAGCATTTTTGTAACGCAGTATCTGCGGTAATATCCCTTTTTCAGTGGAGTCGAGGAAGTTATGTCAAACAAGTTTACAGAAGATAAAGTAATGGCCTCGCTGGCTACAGTCGACGATCCTGAACTGCATAAGGACCTGGTATCCCTGGGATTCATCGAGAATCTGAAAATTTCCGGAAACGATGTGTCCTTTACGGTCATGCTGACCACACCGGCATGCCCTTTGAAAGACACGATAAGAGGGGACTGCGAGACGGCCCTCAGGCGTGATATTCCCGAAATCGGAGTGATTAATCTTGAATTCGGGGCCCGTGTACGCGGGGATCGGAAACTGACCTCGAAAGATATACCCTTCAGGAATGTCATTGCTGTCGGTGCCGGAAAAGGCGGCGTCGGCAAGTCTACGGTGGCGGTGAACCTGGCTGTGTCCCTGGCGGCTTCCGGGGCGTCGGTGGGGCTTCTGGATGCGGACATCTACGGCCCGAATATTCCATCTCTCATGGGAATCACCGAGCCTCCGGTGCAGGACGGTGAAAAAATCGTGCCGGTGAAGAAGTTCGGTATCGAGATGATGAGTATGGGATTTCTTATACCTGCCGATCAGGCCCTGGTGTGGCGCGGTCCCATGATCCACAGTTCGATCAAACAACTGGTAACTGATGTCGCATGGAGTGAATTGGACTATCTGGTGGTGGACCTGCCTCCGGGGACAGGGGATGCTCAGATGAGCCTGGCTCAGCAGCTGCCTCTAACCGGTGCCGTCGTGGTAACGACGCCCCAGACTGTATCGGTAAGCGATACCCGACGAGGGATTGATGCTTTCAGAAAGCTGGAAGTTCCCATCCTGGGAGTCATTGAGAATATGGCCGGACCGGTTTTCGGTTCCGGAGCCGGAGAGGCTGTCGCCGATGAGTTGAACGTTCCATTCCTGGGGCGTCTGCACCTTGATGCGGCGGTATCAAAGGCCGGCGAGTCCGGTAAACCTCTGCTTCTGGAGAATGAGAACAGTGAAGTCTCTGCAGCCTTCAATGAGATAACAGGTAAGGTTGCGGCGGCCATCAGCGTTCTTCAGGCGTAAGCAGTTGCTGTGGGTACAGCTCCTTTTTTTCGACATACCGTTCCGTCACCGGTTGAGAGTGATAATTCCCGCTCTCAGCAACCGAATTGTGGAATTCATCAACTGTCCGGGTGTGGTATTGACCGTAGAACAGAGTGTCCCGCGTTGATGAATCACTCCTGAACCATGATTTGTGGCGGATGAGAGTAATGGATCTTCCGTTGATGATATGTGGGTATAGACGGATCTCCTGCCTTCCCTGGGAAGTATTCTGCTCAAGATAGATGAATTCCATGAGCTTTTCCTCTTCGTTCTGTATCGTAATCTGGAAGGCCGCGGGTATGTGGATATAATTCTCGAAGAAAAGATCGAGAAAAATATACTGCCCCACGGAGATGACAGGTATTTCAGCGTCTTCAGACGTGAATATGGTTTTACTTGCCGGATCGTACAGGACGCCAAATCTTGCTATAGGTCCGTTCCAGACTCTCGTCGGTGATATCTCTGAATAGGCCGCCCAAACGGTCCTGATATCTTTATCGGCTACGTAGAAACGAACGTGATCGTGGAATTCTTTCATTTCCTCGATGTCGCCCGGGGACATGCGTTCCATATCCCAGCCGTAGTCATCGAGAAATTCTGAAACAGAGTGCGGTACGATGTTATTATGGCCGGCGCAAGAGGCGAGCAGGAGTATGAAAGAGGAAATGATGAGTCGTTTCATCGCTTGGCTCTCCGGGACTGGAATGAAACAGTATAGTTCCGGTCTGTCTCGTTAATCAAATCCTTATTCAGCGGGAAAGTCCCGGGGAAAAGTATTAGAATTCCTTATGAGGGCTTATGATGAAAAAGTCGCCGGATCTGACGGACATACTGAATAATTGGCAATATGACGAGGATGACAATGTCCGTTTCCTTCAGGGTGAGGACGGTCGGGATATCATGCAGATCCGTCAGCCCCTTGGAATCGAACAGTATAATCTGGACGGTCGTCCCGACGGATTGAAACCCGACGGTGAGGAAAACTTTCTCGACATCTACCTTAATAAAGAGAAGAACGCGGAAAAATCCGGCGAATTCATGACTCTGGAGGACGGGGATTTTCTTAAGCTCCGGGATGAAGGGATTCTGTACTATTACCGGTACCTGGCACTGTTTCAGGTAGGGCAATACGAC
>DAOVYP010000385.1 GCA_030635565.1 Spirochaeta sp.
TCGGGACACCACACTTTCACATTGCAGACTTGTCTCTCATCATCTTCACACCACTCCCCGGCCCCGATACAATGCAGAGCAACACGAAAAACAATCAATTCAAAGGAATCCAAAATGAACGACCAAGCTCTCAAAACGGCCGCGAATCAGATTCGCATCCTTTCCGCCGCCATGGTGGAAAAGGCAAAATCCGGCCATCCCGGCGGCGCCATGGGCGGCGCTGAGTTCATCAACCTGCTTTACGCCGAATATCTGAACTTCGATCCCTCCGATCCCACCTGGTTCGAACGCGACCGATTCTTTCTGGATCCCGGCCACATGTCCCCCATGCTCTACTCCACATTGAGCCTGTACGGCTTCTACAGCAAGGACGAGATGAAGAACTTCCGCCAATGGGGCAGCCCCACTCCCGGACATCCCGAGGTGGATCCGTCCCGGGGTGTTGAGAACACTTCCGGTCCCCTGGGACAGGGCCATGTTTTCGCCATCGGCTCGGCCATCGCCGACAAATTTCTCCAGGCCCGTTTCGGTGACTGGATGGCTCACAATCATTTTGCTTTCATCTCCGATGGCGGCGTCCAGGAGGAAATCTCTCAGGGTGCCGGCCGTATCGCCGGCAAACTGGGACTGGACAACCTGATAATGTTCTACGACTCCAACGACATCCAGCTCTCCACCGTCACCGATGACGTCACTTCCGAAGATACCGCCGCCAAGTACCGCGCCTGGGGCTGGAATGTATTGGAAGTCAACGGCGCCGATCTTGCCGCTCTCCGGGCCGCTCTCGATACCGCGATCGCCGAGAAGGGCAGGCCGACAATCATCATCGGTAAAACCATCATGGGCCAGGGCGCCGTCGATGCCGAAGGCGCCTCCTTCGAGCGCAAGGTTTCCACCCACGGCCAGCCTCTGGGCGCGGCCGGCGCCGACTTCGCCAAGTCGATCGCCAACCTCGGCGGCAATCCCGACGATCCCTTCGCCGACCTTCCGGGTGTAGCCGACCTCATGTCCGGCATCATCGAGGGTAAGAAGAAAGCCGCTGCCGCGAAGAAAGCCGCCAGGGCCGGGTGGGCCGCCGTCAATCCAGCGGACGCCGCGAAGCTGGCCGACTGGGCCGCAGGCAAACTCCCCCGGCTCGATTTTTCTGAAGTCGAACAGAAATCCGGTGTGGCCACCCGAGCAGCCTCCGCCACCGTCCTCGGCTGGCTGGCCGGCAAGCTTGGCAACATGATCGTTTCCTCTGCAGACCTTTCCAACTCGGATAAAACCGACGGATTCCTGAAGGCCACTACAGCTTTCGTCAAGGGCGATTTCAGCGGCGCCTTCCTCCAGTCCGGCGTGTCCGAACTCACCATGTCCGCCATCCTCACCGGCCTTGCCCTCCACGGCGGCGTGATTCCCGCCGGCGGTACCTTCTTCGTCTTTTCGGACTACATGAAGCCCGCCGTCCGTATCACCGCCCTGATGGAAAAACCCGTCATCTACATCTGGACTCACGACGCCTTCCGGGTCGGTGAAGACGGACCTACCCACCAGCCGGTGGAGCAGGAAGCCCAGATCAGGCTCCTGGAGAAGCTCAGGAACCATTCGGGCAAACCTTCCGTCCTGGTTCTGCGCCCGGCGGATGCGGCGGAAACCACGGTAGCCTGGAAGCTGGCCATTGAAAACAGGAACACCCCCACCGCCCTCATCCTGAGCCGGCAGAACATCGTCGATCTTCCCGCCGCTTCCGGCGATCGCTACAAGGAAGCCCTGCAGGCTGCCCGCGGCGCCTATATCATCGAGGATTGCGAGGGAACCCCGGACGTCATCTTCGTCGCTTCCGGCTCGGAAGTGTCCACCATGGTGGCCGGCGCCGCCCTGCTCCGCGAAAAGGACAAGAAGGTCAGGATTGTCTCGGCACCTTCCGAGGGCCTGTTCCGCATCCAGGACGCCTCCTACCAGGAAGCCGTCCTTCCCGCCGGAGTACCCAAACTGGGCTTCACCGCCGGCCTGCCTGTTACGCTGGAAGGCCTGACCGGAGCCGGAGGACGGGTCTTCGGTCTTGATCATTTCGGCCATTCGGCACCCGCCGGAGTACTGGATGAGAAACTCGGCTTTACACCGGATAATGTCCTGGCCGAGGCTGAAGCTTTGCTGAAGGGCTGAGAATAGCTGAAAACAACGAAGGCCGTTCCGCAATAATGGAGATTAGTTTAAACGTAATATTACTATATGCCTTCACCCTGGGTGCCCTGGTAATATCCGCTCTCAAAGACCGGAAAAAAACCATACGGGCCGTCTTGAAAGGACTTAAGGCACTGAATAATATTCTGCCGCAGTTCATTACCGTGCTGGTAATCGTTTCCATTGTTTTATCACTATTCGACGAGGCCCTGATGTCCCGAATCCTGGGGGAAGATTCAGGTGTTTTTGGTATAATCGGCGCCGGCCTCGTCGGATCAATCACCCTTATACCCGGTTTCATCGCCTTTCCCGTCGCTTCCGAGTTATTAAGGAGCGGAGCGGGTCTCGTCCCTGTTGCAACATTCATATCTACTTTGATGATGGTCGGAGTCGTCACACTGCCGATGGAAATCAAGTTTCTGGGGAAACGGGCGGCGTTTATCCGTAACTGCCTTGCATTCGGCTTCTCATTCCTCGCGGCGTTTTTCGTCTCCTGGGTGGTGAATCTGTGAAACGCATGATGAAAAAATACGGCATAGCTCTGTTATCCCTGGCCGGTTTGGGAATTTATCTTATTGTATGGCCGGATATGGCACCTAAAGCTGTCTCATCCCTGAGATATCAGTTGAGTACAATGCTTCAGGTAATTCCGCCGATTTTCATTCTTCTGGGCCTTTTCGATACCTGGGTACCAAGGAAAATTATCATACAACTCATGGGTCCGGGATCCGGAATCAGGGGCGCTTTGTTGGGATTCTTTCTGGGTTCCGTCGCAGCCGGACCGCTTTACGGGGCATTCCCGATTGTAGCGGTATTGATGAAGAAAGGTGCATCGTTCTCCAACATCCTGATATTTATCGGTGCCTGGTCGACGACAAAGATTCCCATGTTTCTTTTCGAAATGAATGCCCTAGGACATCGATTCGCCCTATCACGGCTGTTAATCGATATCATCGGTATCCTATTCATTGCAGCTGTAA
>DAOVYP010000134.1 GCA_030635565.1 Spirochaeta sp.
AGAATATCGTTCTGCCAGGATACCGGTATCACCTTCCAGATATTCATCAGATCTTCGGCGGTCAATGGGTCTGGCGAATTCCCGTCGCCCCGGATCTTTTGACAGAAAATGGTCAAGATTATCCAGGCTGCCGCCGACCGTCAGAGGTTTGGTTAATGATGCGGTAATGAGATGTAGATTCAGGGAATCGTCATTATGGTCATCCAGGCTCCGGGATAGAAGTGTATTCATGGCCCCGTTGCGGTATTGACGAGCCTGCCGGCGTTCGGGGGTACTCATCATGACTACGATGATGGCAATCAGCGCAATCAGAAGAATAGCAATGGATATTATCAGTAATGGGACGGTTTTTCGGCTCATATACGAATATTATCGGAAGATCACCTATCAGGTTTGACGCCCATAATGGTTTTCGATATATTAGGACGGCCATGGCCAAGAAGTCCACAACCACCGAATTCAAGAAGGGACAACAAGTTGTCTACCCTCTGCAAGGCGTTGGTCTTGTAGAAAATATCGAGGAACGCCAGTTCAAAGGCGAGATGGTTCCGTATTATGTCATGTATTTCGGCGTATCCGACATGACCATCCGCATTCCCGTAGCGACAGCTCCGGAACAGGGCATTCGCGCCATTGTTCCCAGTGAAGAATCGGAAAAGGCACTGGAAATCATTTCCAGCGACTATGAACCGGTTCCAACAGACTGGAAACTCCGTTATCAAATGAATCTAGACCTGCTGCGCAAGGGCGATGTCACCGATATCGCTACAGTGGTAACAAAACTCTACCATCGAAGCAAGGTAAAAGAACTTCCCATTCTGGAGCGTAAACTCTATGACAGTGCCCTTCACCTTCTTGTCGACGAGGTTTCCTTTTCCCTCGGTAAGAATAAGGACGAAGTGGAACAGCTGATTTTCATGAAGCTCGAGGCCGGAGAGTAATCCTGGATTGGGATAATGAAATAGGCGCTATAGAGGCGGCGGTTCGCTCCTTTCCCGATCCTTCAGTTAATGAAATAGAATCAGGGGTCGGGACGCCATGGGGCGTCCTTGTCTCAACAATCATATCCCTGCGAACCAAAGATGCCGTCACCCTCGTATCCTCACGCAATCTGCTCTCCGCCGCTGCCGACCCCAGGACCCTATTGTCAATGGGTGAAGAAAAGGTGGCAAAAATCATCTATCCCGCAGGATTCTACCGTACGAAAGCCGCGAATTTGATTCGAATCGCCCGTATTCTCATCGATGATTTCCAGGGGAATGTCCCTTCGAACAAAGAGGCATTGCTGGCCCTCCCCGGCGTCGGACTGAAAACGGCCAATCTGGTTCTTGGTGTCGGATTCAGGATTCCCGCCATTTGCGTCGACATTCACGTCCACCGCATCGCCAACCGCCTGGGCTGGCTCATTTCAGACAAACCTGACTTGACTGAAAAACTACTCGGTGAAATCCTGCCGAAGAAATGGTGGATCGACATCAACAGGATTCTAGTGAGTTTCGGGCAGAAAATATGTACCCCTGTATCACCGCATTGCTCCACTTGCCCTGTCGCAGCAGATTGTCCCCGGGCCGGAGTGGTGAAATTTCGCTGAGATTGACGGTTGCATGTTATTGGGTAACAATATGTTTCATCATAATTCTATCTGACAAGGTAATAACATGGGCGAATGTGAATTCATCAAAGGATGCCCGTTCTTCCAGGATAAACTGGTGGAAAAGCCGGTTGAAATCGAAGAACTCAAAGAAAAATACTGCAGGAACAACAATCTGAATTGCGCCCGGTATATGATAGCCCAGGCCGTCGGGAAGGAAAAAATACCCCCGGACCTCTATCCCGACGAGAAAACCGTCGCATACCAGGTTATCGCTGAACTCGACTGAACATGACGATTCGGCAATCTTCATTGAAGTAAAAAAAATCCTGCTATATACTCCCCGGAGATCAGATCCGATCAAATCCATACTATTCGAGGATTAAACCTGCGATGATCCGTGCTGTAAACCTCTCCAGACACTTCGGTAGAATCGAGGCCGTTAAAAACATCGATTTCCACATCCGAAAGGGTGAAATCATCGGATTCCTCGGCCCGAACGGTGCCGGCAAATCCACCACGATGAATATGATTACAGGATATCTGGCCCCCAGTGCGGGGAGGATTTCCATCGACGGTATCGACATTGTCGATTCTCCCGAAGATGCAAAAAAGCTGATCGGCTATATGCCCGAACATCCGCCTCTCTACCTGGATTTGACGGTGGATGAGTACCTGAATTTCGTCACCGAGTTCAAAAAGGTACCCAAGTCCCGCAGGAAAGCCGGCCTGGAGACCATCCGGGACCTGGTGAAAATTGACGATGTCCGCAAGAGGCTCATCAAGAACCTCTCCAAAGGTTACAGGCAGCGTGTCGGATTGGCACAGGCCCTGGTGGGAAATCCTCCGCTTCTCATCCTGGATGAACCGACTGTGGGTCTGGACCCGAAACAGATTATCGAAATACGGGAACTCATCAGGGATCTGGGAAAGGAACACACTGTCGTGCTGTCCTCCCATATCCTCCCGGAGATACAGGCCACCTGCCACCGCATACTCATTATCGACAAGGGCAGAATCGTCGCTTCAGACAGTCCTGAAAATCTCTCAGGCAGACTCTCAGGCGCATTCGGCGCCGCCCGGCAGAAATTGCTGATTAAGGGTGATGCCTATGCTGTTCGAGCGGCTTTGGAGAAGATTCCGGCACTGGGTTCACTGAGCGCAGGAAAAGGGCCGGAAGACGGATTATCCGAAGCCGTCATTACGGCGGCGGATGAGGGAGACATCCGGGAGGATGTGTTCCGGGCATTGGCCGCAGCAGACCTGCCCATACTTCAGATGGGACCCATGGACCTGAGTCTCGAAGAAATCTTTCTCAACCTCACCACAGACGAGGAGGAAGCCTGATGCTGGCAATATTCAAGAAAGAACTGAAAACTTATTTTCTCACTCTCACAGGCTGGATATTCCTGGCCGTATTTCTCCTGGTTTCGGGAATCTTATTTTCGACACAGTTGGTTTTTCCGGGGAATTCTCAATATACGATGTTCCTCACAGGTCTTCTTTTTATTTATGTGTTCGTAATCCCGCTGTTGACAATGAGAATATTCACCGATGAAAAAAGATTCGGAACCGATCAGCTCCTGCTCACCGGACCCTCGAACCTGTGGGGAATCGTTTTGGGGAAATTCCTGGCGGCGCTGGCCGTATTCCTCATCACAATTGCCGTTACCTTTATCTATCCGGTTCTGCTGAGCTTTCATGGAAAACTGGATTGGCCCATGATAATCGGGTCCTATTTCGGATTCATTCTACTTGGCGCGGCATTCATCGCCATCGGAGTATTCATCTCCCAGGTGTCCGAAGGAGTTGTAAGTGCAGCCGTACTCACTTTATGCGCCATTGTCATCACATTCATCATCGATTTTATGCAGCAGTACATGCCGACAACCGAACTTTCAGGCCTGGTATGGGCCGTGATTCTGATCGCGATCCCCCTTTCATGGCTCTACACCTCCGGCAAGAACTGGGCCGTCACGGCGGCTGTCGCCCTTGTCCTTGCCGCCGTTTTACTTTTCACCTGGTTCTTCGGTCGGTCTCTGTTCATCGGCCTTATCGGTAAAAGTATGGGCTGGCTATCCCTCTCACGCCGCTTCGGATCCTTCTCTATTGGAATCCTGAGCCTGGATGCGATCCTGTACTATCTGAGCTTTTCCGGATTCTTCCTGTTCCTGACGGTTCAGAGTCTCGAAAAACGGCGTTGGAGCTAGGGGAAAAACATGAAGAAACTGACATTCAAATTCGACTTTAAAACCCGTCATGCCGGAATTTCCTCCCTTATCACCATCGCCGTACTGGCCGGGATCATCATCATCAACATACTGGCCGGTGGGCTGAACCTTCAGGCGGATCTCACAGCTAAAAAACTCTACACCCTCACCGACGAGACAAAGGGATTCCTTGAGGGTCTTGAACGCGATGTGGAGATTATCGCCCTGTATGAACCGGGGAAAGAACCCGAATCCATCATGGAGACGGTTTATAAATACGACCGGCTTTCGCGCAAAGTAAGCATCAGTATTTTGGATCCCGACAGGGAGCCCGGACTCGTGGCGCGTTTTACCGAGGAAGACACCCCGGTAGCAAGGGGTTCCTTCATCGTAAACTCAGGTGATAATTTCCGGGTAATCACCGCAATGGATATGTTCAATGTCTCCTACAACCAGCAGGGCCAGCCCCAGGTATTAAGCCAGAAAATCGAGCAGCAGATCACTTCTGCCATGGCCTACGTCGTATCGGGACGAACACCGAAGATTTATGAAATAACCGGTCACCGTGAAACCCCGCTGGCCGCAATGGGATACGGTTCCATGCTCAGCCAGGCCAATTATGAACTCGAAGAGATATCCCTGATAATCTCGGGAATTCCCGAAGATGCGGCCCTGATGACACTGATCGGTCCCCGGAGTGATCTGTCGGAAGCGGAAACGGAGAAACTGGATGCGTACCTTGCCTCCGGAGGAAGCCTGTTTACGGCCCTGGACATCTCACAGGAGCCCATGACCAACCTTTTCTCCTTACTGGAACGGTGGGATATCGAGGTACGCAACGGCCTGGTACTTGAAACCCGGGCAAACAGACTTATCGCCGAGTTCGGAGACAATCCGTTTGTATTCGCCCCGTATCTCTCGGATCATGAAGCCGTCACACCTCTGGCCGAGGCCAAGATGGACCCGATTTTCCAGGCTTCCCTTGGTTTCAGACGGACCGACGCCGAGCAGCGTCAGCTGGAGTATTTCACCCTTCTTTCAAGCTCCGAAGACTCCCGGCTGCGAACGGATCTGATATCGGAAATCTCGGGCAATCCGTCTCCCATACCCGGTGATGAAAATGGACCGGTGGATGTCGCCGCCGCGGTCCGGCAGCGCAATATGGATACGTATGAACCTGAAGGTGCCACCATCGTCGTTCTGGGAAGCGCCAGCACTCTCAAAGGCCTGGGCTTCCTCGGTCAGATCAAGGCCAATGCCGATATGGTGATGAATCTTGTGAACTGGACGATGAATGATGATTCAATTATCAATGTTCCCTCCAAAAGCCTTTTTCGGCTGCCCCTGCGTATCGATACACTTTCCGGCCTGATTTACGCTGTGCTGGCAATCATCATCATCCCGTTTTTCTGCCTTGGAGGCGGTCTCGTTATCTACTTCCGGAGACGTAACAAGTGATACGAAAGACCCGCAATCTTCTCATTTCCCTGATTCTTCTTACCGTGATTATCGGTATGATGATCCTGGTACGTCTCACCGGAAAGCCGGATGAGGTACCCGGGATTGAAACGGTCAGGGCAGCGGAAATATTGAGTGATTTCACCGTTGCCGATCTTAGATCGGTCAAGTCGGAAACCCCCGACGGCAGCCTGCATTTCTACAGCTCCGATGGTGAAAACTGGATGCTTGCCGATACACCCGAATTCTACCGCCTTGAGAGAAACCGGGTGATATTCGCCATCCGTACCCTATCCCGACTCCAATCCGGGAATATCATCGCCGAAGATGCCGGGGATTCCGATCTGGTCGAATACGGTCTGGATTATCCGGCGGCAACGCTGACATTCCGGGACCGCGATGGAAAAAGCACCATTGTGGAAATCGGCATGCCCAGCCCGTCGGGTGCCGGGCGATACGGCAGAGCAGCAGGCTCGGGAACCATTGTCCTGATACCCTCATTCGCCGCCGAATATGCTTTTAATAAACCTGGTGACTTCAGGGACATGAGCCTTCCCGCTGTAAGTATTGAAAAGCTGACTTATCTCGAATTCCGCTATGACGGCACAACCTTCCACATGGAACCTCGAGTTGAAGATAATCCTTATCTTACCATAGTAAGTCCTTTCATCATCACTTCTCCCTGGAGGGGCCGATACGGATTGGACGATTCGGCTTTTCAGACTATTACCACCGAAGAAGCACCTTTCCCGGTCGGGGTGCAGGAATTCCTGGATGACGGGGACCCCGAAGACCCCTCCCTGGGCCTGGCTGAAGATAGCGCCGATATGCTCTATCTGGAGGATTTTGATGGGAACCTTCTGTATCTCATCATCGGAAACGAAGACAGCAAAGGTAACTACTACATCCGTTTCGGCGACCGGGAGGATGCCGTATTCACCTTGAGTGAATCCGACCTGGCTTTCATCAGGACCGATCCCTTCCGCCTCATCAGCAAATTCGTATTCCTGGCATCTATTTTTCAAGTATCGCAGGTGAAAGTGGAAAAGGGTTATGACATCTGGATAATGAGCCGGACTGAGCGTGGAGATCCCGAAGATACCAAAGACGACCGCTTTGAGGTGAACAATCTGGAAGTGGCCCGGAAAGAGTTCACTTCGGTATATCAGAAATTCATCAGTATCATGCGGGAGGGAGTTGTCGTCGATGACGTCAGCCT
>DAOVYP010000170.1 GCA_030635565.1 Spirochaeta sp.
GGGAGGATCCGAATGGTATAAGGCCATCCTTTCAGCCGGGAGGCTTCACACCATAGAGATATGATTCGGATTTGGTCGTTCTCTCCACTCTGAGGATTACGAACCTTACGGGCCGGATATCCATGGATGCGCGGGGGATGCACTGTCCCACACAACAAGCATGGTTCGTTGGTAAACCTGAGATGACATTGTTGGGTAAATTCTGATAAGTTGTAGCTGATGACTGTGGTGCTTTCACGGTTGTCTTAGGCGCTTTCACTGTTCGTGCAGTGGGGCGCCGTTTTATTATTGTGGGCGAGGGAGGAAAACTTCCTGGTCAGCCTACGGAATTCAATATCGGCAAGTTCTTTGGATATTTAGAAAATTCACCGGGCGGGGAACAAGTAGCCGAGCCGCGTCCCAAACGACACAGGCAAGCGTCCGGGTATACGGTGCCGGTAATCGAAGCCGGCACCGGTTTCCCGGCAGGAGAAACCATACTGTTCATGTCTGATTCATTCCCAAACGAACCGAGAGGAAAACAGCGGGTTCACAAAGCGAACTTGCGAGAAGTGCAGGGTAAGCCAGGTTTCATATCTGGCAGCCGGCTCCAAATTTACCTATATTTTAAAGCATGAGTGATACGGCGATAGAAGGTCAGCAAAGAAAAAAGAGACGATTCAGGTTCAAGGCTCCCGGACTTTCGGGCTGGATTCTCATCAGCATCTTTCTTGGCCTGGCTGCAGGGTTGTTCTTCGGTGAAATCGCCGGGAAAATCGGATTCGTCGGTGATGCCTACATCAAGCTCATACAAATGACCGTGCTCCCCTACATCCTGGTGTCACTGATAGCCGGGATCGGCAGCCTCTCAGTCAGAGAAGCCGGATTGATGGCCCGCAAAGGCGGTGTCTGGCTTCTCCTTATCTGGGCAATCGGATTCCTGGTTATCCTGCTGATGCCTCTCACCTTTCCCAAGTGGATTACCGCCTCCTTTTTCACTTCCAGCCTTGTTGAGGCACCGGAGGCTGTGAACTTTCTCGACCTCTACATCCCATCCAACCCCTTCTTCAGCTTGTCGGCAGGTTTGATACCGGCGATTGTCCTCTTCAGCCTCGCCCTGGGTATCGCCCTGATGAACCTGGAGTCCAAGGGCGCCATCATCAATGCCTGCCAAACCATATCGAAGTCTCTGGTTGCTGTTTCAGGATTCATGGTGAAGCTCTCGCCCATCGGTCTCTTTGCCATCACCGCGGCAGCGGCTGGAACCCTTACCCCGTCGGAGTTCGGTCGTCTCCAGGTGTATATCATCGTTTTCATCGTCGCCTCGCTGCTTTTGAGCCTGTGGATTCTACCGTCATTGGTGAGTGCCTTTACTCCCTTCAGTTACCGCGATGTAATGAAGAGATTTCAGGCACCCTTCCTGGTGGCCTTTGCTACCGGCAACCTTTTCGTGGTTCTCCCGATTCTGATCGAAGGCTGCAAGGAGATGTTCCGGGAACATAAAACCAAGGGTGAGGATGCGGACAATTATGTGGATGTGCTGCTGCCGGTGTATTTCAATTTTCCGAATCTCGGCAAGCTGCTCATCATCCTTTTTATCCTTTTCGCTTTCTGGTTCAACGGCAGCACTCTGCCTCTTGAGTCATATCCATCGTTCATTATTACCGGGCTCATTACGTTCTTCGGCAGTCTGGATCTGGCCATTCCCTTCCTGTTGGATTTTTTCCGGCTTCCTGCTGATCTCTATAATCTCTACATCGTATCCGGGGTGATTACCGGTCGATTTGCCACTCTGGTAGGTGCCGTGAATCTGGTGGTATTCACTTTGCTCACAACCGCGGCGGTTACCGGTCTTCTCAAGATTCGTAAAATCAAGCTGCTGGTGTATATCGGGGCATTGGTTCTCAGCCTGACAGCCACGGTAGCGGGTCTTGCTTTGTTCATCGATAAAACCATGAATAACCCCTACGACCGGGACATAGCCATATCAACACGCGATCTTTATTTCGAAGCGGTACCGGCGGTGGTGAGGGATGAGCGACCCGAGGACCCGCCGAGGCGTCAATTCGAGCGAAAAATGCTGGATGAGATATTTGATAGAGGTGTTCTCAGGGTGGGATACCGGAAGAACAGCCTGCCCTGGAGCTACCGGAACAACATCGGTGAGCTGGTCGGGCTGGATATAGAGCTGGCTCACCTCCTGGCCGGCGATCTGGGTGTTTCTCTGGAATTCATTCCCTACGAGATGGAAATGATTGATAATGATTTACTGCAGCGGCGTTTCGACATCGCCATGTCGTCCATTCTCACTAAAACCTATTCCGGTTCCCATATGAATTACACCGAACCCTACATGGATATATCCGCCGCTTTTGTCGTGCCGGACCATTTGCGGAACAATTTCGAATCCATTGAAAAGATTAAAGCATTGGGTTTTATCCGGATTGGATACGTTCCGGGAGGTTTTAACCTCGAAATCCTGCAAACGATATTCCCGCGTATCCTCTGGACCGAGATTGATGATATGTCCGTGTTCTTCGGGGGCAGCCGACCCGATCTGGACGGTGTGTTCGCCAGTGCCGAGTCCGGTTCGGCCTGGACGCTGCTCCATCCCGAATTCAATGTCTCAGTGGTGAAGCCAAACTATGTTCGTTACCCCGTGAGTTTCATCACCGGTGGAAACGATATCGAATTCACCGCCTATGTGGATCGATGGATCAGCATCATCAAACGTAACGGTCAGTTTGACACCATGTATGGGTACTGGTTGCAGGGGAAGGACAAGCCCGAGGATATCCCGCCCCGCTGGTCGGTTATCCGGGATGTGCTGGGCTGGATAGAATAATTTCCACACGTCTCTAAACGGATAATTGCGAGCACCATCATGTTGAAAGGCCTGTCATTTTTAGAAACTTGACTATTCTACTATTGATTCATTAAATTCAACAATATGAGGAATGGAGAAATAAGAATGAAGTATCGTCCATTGGTTGTTTTTTTCATACTGGCTGTAATCAGCAGCCTGGGAGCCAGGGGATATGCGGAATCACCGAATCAAGTGTTGATCACGAACGTCAGTGTCTGGGACGGACGGAGTGACACAGTTCAGCCCGGAGTGGATATCCTGATTGAAGACAACCTGGTAAAACGGGTGGCCAAAGGAATCGCAGCTAATGGTGCAATGATTATCGACGGCAAGGGCGGGACGGTTATTCCCGGCCTGATTGATATGCACTCACACCACGCGATTCATGAAGGAATGCTCGAGGGTCGTAATTCCTATGATCAGATGGCGATCGGTGCGATTTCCGGGGAACGTCTGCGTGATTTTCTGGATCAGGGGTTCACTGCAAGCCGTGATGCCGGCGGCAATGTTTCCGGTCTGGCCAAGGCGGTTCGTCTTAATCGCATTCCCGGACCGCGCATATATTCCAGCGGTGGGTTCATCTCTCAGCTTGGCGGCCACGCCGACACAGGATTAATCACGGATCAGCTCGGGGATCGCGACATCCTTGCCCGCTCGGGTTTCGCCCATATAGTCAACGGAAAAGACGATGTGATTGAAGCGGCGCGTCACAATCTGAGAGGCGGAGCGACTCAGATCAAGCTAATGGTTGGCGGCGGTGTGGCCAGCGAATTCGACCCGCTCCATATGACCCAGCTCACATTCGAGGAGATGAAGACCGCAGTCGATATCGCTGAGGACTACGGCACCTATGTGATGGTTCATGGCTACCATGACCGTTCCCTCAATCGTGCGATCGATGCCGGCATACGCTGCATTGAGCACGGCTTTCTGATGTCGGAAGACACCATTAAGCGTATGAAGGAGGAAGGCATCGCGCTGAGTATACAGGCGGTGATGTCCCTCGAAGCCTTTCATCCCGACAACGTGGAGAAGATTACATTTTTCAGCGCCGATCAGAAACAGAAGGCGATTATGGTCAATTCCGGTGCGGCTCAAATGCTGAAATGGGCGCTGGAGTACGACCTTATTATGGTAACCGGCGGAGATATGTTTGACGCGGCTAATGTAAACCGTCTGATCGACAACCTGATTATTCTGAAAACCGTTGGCTTTTCAGATCTTCAGATTCTGAAAACCGCTACCTCTACGGCCGGTCATGTGCTTTCCTGGTCTGGTGGGATGAACCCTTATAAGGATGCTTACCCGAGCCTCTCTGTAGAAGAGAAGGCTGAAAAAGGCATCGGACTCGGTGTGGTGGAACCCGGCTCCTATGCGGATTTGCTGGTGATTGACGGGAATCCGCTGGAAGGTATCGAAATCCTGAAGGATCGTGACAATATGCAGCTGATTATGCAGGACGGCAAGATCTGGAAAAACACTCTGATCCCGCCAAGCCATCCCAATTTCATTCCGGTGGAAGGCAGCCACAACCCGACGCCGACGCTCTAATAACAATAATTGCAGTGGCCGGATTGAAGACGTCGTACCGTGTATGCAGATATCCACCAGTGAAGTGCTCCTGAATGTATAAAGTGAATTTGACTCCCGGAGGGGACGCCAAACGCCTTTAACATCTCACGCTGTATCTGGGGCATCAATACCGGATGAATTCAGTCGTCAAAGTGCGGGGCGGGCAACCGGGATTGCGGCTACGGGGTTTCTTCGGGGGCGCTCGTGGAGTCAGCTGGAGTGGTGCTGAATGGAATGCCGGGCAGGGGGAACCTACGGGTGACGGTTTCGCCTTCCTCGGTAGCTTCCGTCACCTGGATGGAGGGGATGATCATCCCGGGTTCCGACGCAGGAGCCGCGCTCAGCACACGCGCGCCGCCGCTGTCGGCAATCTCGAGCTCGAGAGCTGCGTTTGCCGGGAAGGTGAACCGGTACGACTTTCCCACACGCTCGTACCAGACCTCTTCGAGCTCCTCGGTTATCCGGTTCCGTATCCATCCGGTGGAGCGCTCGCCCTCAACAACGCGTGCACCCGCTGCATCCTCCACGACCACGATGGTGCGCCCTTCGGTGTCCAGCTGGTTCCTGAGCTTAGCGGTGATCGTATCAAGCAGGGCGCGCTCGTGTACGTAGGGGTCGCGACGTACGTCCACCACGAAGAGGCGGTCGATCTCGCGTTTTCGCACGCCTTTCTCATAGTGCCACTGTGCAATGGGCCCCTCGTGATCGGGAGCAAGGAAGAGCCGGATAATCTCAGCATCGCGGCTGTGGATGTTGAGTTTCTCATCATTTTTCCAGTTGTTCGCCACGAGGAGGTCGACTGTATGAGTGCTGCGATTGCGAATAAAGCCGAAGACGAGCATGGAGTGGTGGAGATCCGGCCCGGCAAAACCAACCGCTACCGGATTGCCGGCGGCAATGTGACTCTCAATCACTGCCACCTGTGCCTCGATCTGCTCGTAGTTCATGGCGTGCTGGACTTGCTCGGTGCCCGGGCCGGCGTAAAAGTGATCAAAGACCATGTCAAACTGGAGGAAGTTCATTTCGTGCTGGTAGCGCGTAACATTGCCCCGGAGATCATGGGTCGAGTCGTAGTAGGAGGGCAGGAGCTCGGGCCAGCGCCAGTAGCGCACCTCCGTGCCGGAGAATGCGTAGCAGCGCCCGGTGTTCTGTCCAAAGAGCCCGTACATGTAATTGACGAGCAGGACGACATCGGCCTCGTCCACCACACCGAACCGAGCGTCGAGCCA
>DAOVYP010000176.1 GCA_030635565.1 Spirochaeta sp.
GGTCGGCTCCTTTTCTGGCGGAGTAATCACCGCCACCCAGCTCATCGGACTTGATGAGGTCCATCAGTTCTTCGCGCTCAATCATTTCCTTGTCCATAAGCCTGGTGGTGATGGCCTCAAGCAGACCGCGATGCTTGGTCAGCAATTCCATAACCTGTTGGTAACGCTCCGTCATGATACGGCTGATTTCTTCATCGATGTAGCGCTGAGTGTCTTCCGAGTATTCCCGGCCCTGATAATATTGCTGTTCCGCTCCCAGGTACCCTCCGCCGCGCCGGTCCAGGGAGACATTGGTGAATCGCTCACTCATTCCGAGCCGGGTAATCATGGAACGGGCGATATCGGTGGCCTGCATGATGTCGTTCCCCGCACCGGTGGATACAGTTCCGTAGATGATTTCCTCTGCGGCACGACCGCCCAGGGCCACATCAATACGGCCGATAAGCTCCTCTCTGGTCTGGAACGATCGCTCTTCCTCGGGTACAGGCAGCATGTATCCCATGATGCCGTATCCTCGGGGTACAATGGTGATTTTCTTCACCAGAGGCTGGTCCGGCGTAAATACATTCACCAGGGCATGACCGGTTTCATGGTAAGCGGTGACTTCACGTTCATGGGGGTTGAGCAGTTTGTTCTTTTTCTGAAGACCGATGGCGGCTTTCTCAATGGCCTCGAAGAAATCCTCCCTGGTCACCTTCTTATGTCCGAAACGAACAGCGAGCAGGGCGGCTTCATTGACGATATTGGCGAGATCGGCACCGGCCAGTCCCGCGGTCGCCTTGGCCAATTCGGACAGGTCTATGTCTTTCTCCAGTTTCACATCGGCCGAGTGAATACGGAGTATGGCTTCGCGACCGATCTGGTCAGGCTTGTCCACCACCACCTGTCTGTCGAAGCGGCCGGGGCGCAGGAGTGCGGGATCCAGAACCTCCGGACGGTTGGTGGCCGCCAGGATGATGACGCCGCTTGTTGAATCGAATCCGTCCATCTCCACCAGGAGCTGATTCAGCGTCTGTTCCCTCTCATCGTTCGTCGAAAGAGTACCGGCCCGGCTCTTGCCGATGGCATCCAGTTCATCGATGAAGACAATACACGGAGCTTTATCCCTGGCCTGTTTGAACAGGTCTCTTACCCTGGCGGCACCGACGCCGACGAACATTTCGACGAAATCCGCACCTGACATCCGGAAGAACGTCACATCCGCCTCACCGGCTACGGCTCGGGCAAGGAGGGTTTTACCTGTACCGGGAGCTCCTACCAGGAGGGCGCCTTTGGGAATCCTTCCGCCGATATTCGTATACTTTGCGGGGCTTTTCAGGAAGTCGACGATTTCCACAAGTTCATCTTTGGCCTCATCGCAACCGGCAACATCCTTGAATCGGGTCTGCAGGTCGTTCTCGGCAACGATTTTGGCGTTGTTCTGACCGAAACTCATCACGTTGGAGCCGCCCAGACCGCCCATGCGTTTCAGTATGTATCGCCAGATAAACAGCATGAGTGCAATCGGGATGATCATGCGGATGATAATATCCAACAGATAATTATTCGATTCAGGGATGGCTTTGTAGACAATACCCGCCTCATCCATCAACGGAAGAAGAGTCGGATCATCGTCGATGCGTTCGGTTTTCCAGGAAATCAGGTTGCCGCTTTCCGATCCGAAGACGCCCTGAAGTAATGCCGGAACGGTATTTGATTCCGCCGGGTTCTGCTGAATAAAAGAATAACCGATCAGGGAAGAACCGGAGTAATGTACTTCTCTAATTGCTCCGTCGGCAATAAGTGCCTTGAAATCGCTGTATGGGATGGATTGATCGTTTCCTTTGAACATGAACATGTTCAGAATGCTGATCAGCATAACCGCAAGAAGCAGATACCACATGGAGAAACGGAATTTTCCACCTTTAAAAGGGTTCCTGCCGCTTTCCTCGCCTTTCTTTTTTGCTTTTTTCAACAACTCACGCCAGTCGTTGTTATCGTCATCTTTACGTTGTTCTTCGCCCATCTTTTCCTCTGTTTCGGTCCCGGGTCACCGGAACCATGTCTTTAACATAAACAATTCGGGCCCTGAGGGGAAATTCATATTCGAAGCCCACCGTATTCAGGTAAATCTGTCTCGATTTATTGTCTATACTTGGACCTATGATCGAATTCGATAAAATCACCACCCGCGGCGGCGATACCGGCGAAACAAGCCTGGCCGACGGATCCCGGCGTCCAAAAGACGATCTGCTGATTGATGTCCTCGGGGAAGTGGACGAACTGCATGCAGCCCTGGGCTTACTCAAGGCGGCCTTGTCCACAACCATCGAAAGGGATGAAATCGATTGGATGGAACGCTGCCTCCTCAGAATCGGCGGCATGCTGGCCGTGCCCCCCTCCCACCCGGCCTATGAGAAACTGGATCAAATCGGAGATGCGGATATAGAAAAACTTGAAGCGTGGCAGAGGGAACTCATGGATAAAGTCGATATGCCGCCTCTTTTCATCACCTGCGGCGAGAGTGAGTGCGGTGCCAGGGCCGACCTGGCCCGGACCGTATGCCGACGAGCCGAAAGGCGGCTGGTAAAACTGATCCGCGAGCGGGGCATGAGGGATCTGAGCGATGCTCAGAGATTCCTCAACCGCCTGTCGGACTGGCTTTTCGTCCGTGCCCGGGAATTGGACGTGAACGAAGGCTACTAAGGCATCTCGGGTTTCACTCCGTTCTCACCCATCATCTCTCTTCGGTTGAGGGCATTGATATAGGCCAGAGCCGATGCTTCGATGATATCTGTCGACGAAGCCTTGCCGTCGACAAGAACACCGCCGAAGTTCACCTGGAGCTTTACCTGCCCCTGAGCGTCCTTGCCGCTTCCCACCGCCTGTATGACGTACTCGGTGAGACGGCCCGATGTACCGGTGCACTGATCGATTGACTTGAACACCGCGTCGATCGGCCCATCTCCCGCCTGGGTACCAAGACAGATCCCTTCGCCCTTCTTCATCTGAACCGTCGCCGAGGGTATGACTTTGTTTCCCGTCCAGGTCTGGAAGGTCTCAAGCCGCCAGCCGGCAGGAAGGTCACCCAGAACTTCCGACACAAGTGTAAAAAGATCCTCATCGTACACTTCTTTCTTCTTGTCGGCGATGACAATGAACTTCTTGTAGAGAGAGTCCATCTGATCGCCATGGAGGATGATGTTGTACTGCTCGAGCTTTTCTTTCAGAGCGTGTTTTCCTGAATGACGGCCCATCACCAGCGTCTCCCGGTTCCGGCCGATATGGTCCGGATTCATGATTTCATAGGTTTCCCTATGCTTGAGAACCCCGTCCTGATGAATACCGGACTCGTGGCTGAAGACATTATCACCGAATATCGGCTTGTTCCGGGGTGTCACCAGACCGGTGATATTCTGCAGTAATTTACTCGTGGGATAGAGATATTCCGACTTGACGTCAGTCTCCACATCCCAGATGTCTTTCCGGACCCTCAAGGACATCACCAGCTCTTCAAGAGCGGCATTTCCGGCCCTCTCCCCGATACCGTTAAGGGTGACTTCCACCTGATCCGCACCGGCTCGAACCGCCGCCAGGGAATTGGCCAGGGCAAGACCGAGGTCGTTATGGCAGTGGGCGGAAAGCATGACTGTATCTCCCAGCTCGGGAATGGCTTTCTTGAGACGCGCCATCTGATCACCATACTCATCAGGCATGGCGTATCCGACCGTGTCGGGGATATTCAGTGTGTTCGCTCCGGCAGCCACCGCCGCTTTCAAGGCTTTTACCATGAAGCCCCATTCAGATCTGGACGCATCCTCGGGAGAGAACTCAATCAGGTCGAAGCCCTGTTCCCGGGCGTAACCGACATGTTCGCTGATGGAAGAGAGCACTTCATTCTCACTCATCCGCAGCTTGTGCTTCATGTGAAGAGGGCTGGTTGCAATGAACACATGAATCATTTTATTGGAACAATCGGCCAGGGAGTCACGGACGGCGTCGATGTCAATCTTCTTGCACCGGGCCAGTCCCACGACAGTGGCGTTTTTTACCGCAGCTCCGATTCTTTTCACGGCATCGAACTGGACAGGGGAGGAAACGGGGAATCCCGCTTCGATCCGGTTCACCCCCAGCCTGTCGATGGCTTCGGCCATTTCAATTTTCTGTTCTACCGTCATGGAGGCACCGGGTGACTGTTCGCCGTCCCGAAGCGTCGTATCAAAAATAGTGATTTTCCTAGTCATTTTTTTCTTCCTCATCTTTCTTGAGTTTGTATTCCAGGGATTCCACCAAAGCCCTCCACGAGGCTTCGATGATATTTACCGAGACACCTACAGTACCCCAATGCCGTTTCCCGTCACTGCAGGTTATCAGTACCCGGGTGATCGCGTTGCTTCCGGCTTCCTCATTCAGGATACGAACCTTGTAGTCTGTCAGACGGATTCCTGAAATGTTGGGATAAAATGTTTCCAGAGCCCTGTGTAGAGCCCGGTCCATGGCTTCCACCGGACCGGCACCCTCTCCAACGGTATGTTCGAAGGGAGACTTGTGTCCCCCATCGCCCGCTACGGATTCGGGAACCGAAACCTTGATAGTCGCCTCGGACCAGATTTCCCCTTTTTCGTTCTCCCAGGAATGCACCCGGAAACCATGAACCGTAAAGAACTCCCTGCGCTTGCCGGTGAGTTCATCGGTGAGCAGCTCAAAAGATGCATCCGCACCTTCAAAATGATAGCCTTCCGCTTCGAGTTCCTTTACTTTGGCCACGATGGTTCTGGCATGGGCATCTTCCACTTTCATGCCCAGCTCGCTTGCCTTCTGAAGTATGTTCGATTTTCCAGCCTGATCGCTGATTGGGATATAGCGCTGATTCCCGACCCTGTCAGGCGGAAGATGCTCATAGAGTTTCGGATTTTTCCGGATGGCCGAAACGTGGATTCCGCCCTTGTGGGTGAATGCCCTCTCACCCACATAAGGAAGGCTTTCCTGGTGAGGTTTGTTGGACAGTTCGGATACCAGACGGCTGAGCTGTGTGAGTTTGGCAATGTTTTTCTCTTGAAGGGTTTCATATCCCAATTTGATGCTTAAGGTAGGAATCACACTGCAGAGATTGGCATTTCCGCAGCGCTCTCCCAGGCCGTTGACGGTACCCTGAACCATCTTTGCGCCCAATTCAACGGCAACGAGGGTATTGGCCAGGGACAGGTCACCATCATCGTGGGTATGAATGCCGATGGGCTTGTCCACAGCTTCGATTGCGGCCAACGTGGCGATCCGGATATCTTCCGGCAGGGCGCCGCCATTCGTATCGCAAAGGACAATCCAGTCGGACCCGGCATCGGCAGCGGCTTTGAGAGTTTTAATCGCATATTCCGGATTGGTTTTGTAACCGTCGAAGTAATGCTCGGCATCGTACACGACTTCTTCTCCACGGGGCTTGAGATATTCTATGGTTGAGTAAATCATGCTCAGGTTTTCCTCGGGTGTTGTAACGAGGGATTCGGAAACGTGCATATCCCAGCTTTTTCCGAATA
>DAOVYP010000521.1 GCA_030635565.1 Spirochaeta sp.
AAGGGCACCTGATTCCCTGAGGTCGGCCAGTGAAGGAGCTTTACCTTCCGATTGGCGACCTACCTGAGATAGAGCCACGATGGGGATGTCAAGTTCCCTGGCCAGTGCTTTGAGGGAACGGCTGATCTGTGAAATTTGCTCATGCCGGGGCTGTTTGATGTCTTCCGGTGATATCAGTCCGATATAGTCGACAAAGATGATCTTCACACCATACTTGGTAACCATTTTCCGCGCCAGTGAACGCAGATCAAGAAGTGGAATATTCGGCGTATCCTGAAGTATGAGCGGCGATTCGTAAATTCTTCCGGCTGCTTCGGTGAGCTTGTTGAAATCCGTGGGTCTGAGCAGACCGGTCCTGAGATTATTGGAATTGATCTTGCTCTCTGCCGAAACGACACGCATCATCAATGAGACTTCGGACATTTCCAATGTGAAGAATCCGCATCCTATACGGTTTTTAACAGAAATATTCGTCGCCATAGATAACGCCAGAGCCGTTTTACCGATTGAAGGTCGGGCACCGATTATGGTCAATTCGGAATTCTGAAAACCGCTTGTCAGATTATCCAGGGCGTCAAAACCCGAGGGAACGCCGGTGAAGCCTTCTTTGGTCCGATACCGATTTTCAATAGTTTCAATTGTTTTCTGAATGACTTCCCTTGCCGGTTTGAGCTCTCCCCGACTCTGACTGTCGTTCAAATCGAAAATGGACTTTTCAGCATCCTCAATGATAAGACGTGTATCCAATGAATCATCGTGAGCTTCGGAAATAATCTGACGTGCTGTGTTCAGAAGAGATCGGCGTATACTTGTTTCCTGAACAATCTTGGCATAGTAGGAAACATTGGCTGTTGTCGGTACACGGGAAGTAAGGGAGGCGACATATGCAGCCCCTCCGGCCTTTTCCAGGCTGCCGGAAGCCGTCAGCTCTCCGGTGAGGGTGAGAATATCGATACCCTCACCCTTTTCATGAAGTGCGCTGATGGCCCGGTATATGAGTTGATGGGCGCCCTTGAAAAAGTCGTCAGGACGAACATACTGTTGAACTTCATCCAGTAAATCAATGGAAAAGTTCAGCAGCAGGGCTCCAAGAGTTGCCATTTCCGCCTCTTCGTGATAAGGCGGAATCGAGTCCTTCAAGACGGCTTCGACCAAGGCCTGTCAGCTCTCTTCTTCTTCGGTAGGAGCCTCTTCTTCGGGAGCTTCTTCCTCAGCTTCAGACTCTTCAACCACTGCCTCAGAAGAGACTTCGGTTTCAGCAACCGGTGCTTTTTTCGCGACAGGGGTCTTAGCAGCCGGGGCCTCATCAGGCTTATCGCTGGAAGGAGTGACATTCACCTTCAGAACGGCTTCCTCACCACCGTAAAGTTTTACCTTCACATTGTGAGTACCAAGCATTTTAATTCCACCTTCAGGAAGCTCAATCTTTTTACGTTCCACTTCCAATCCCTGTGAATGAAGGTAGTCGACAACAGCCGTAGAGGTGACGGAGCCGAACAGCTTACCCTTGTCACCCGCGGCAACGGCCAGATCCATTAAGAGGGCCTCGATACGGGTCTTCACATCGGCGGCGGAATTGGTTTTCTCTTCCTTGCGGCGTGCAATGGCCTGCTGCTTCTGAGCCAATTCAATTTCACTCGCCTTGTTGTATCGGACCGCGAATTTTTTGGGAATCAGGAAGTTTCGGGCATAGCCGTCGGCAACAACTTTGACATCGCCTTCTTCTCCCAGATTCGTGACGTCTTTGTAGAGAATAATCTTCATCTGGTCATCCTCCTTATTTGTTCACGAACGGGAGCAGAGCCAATGATCTGGCACGCTTGATTTCACGGGCAACAAGCCTTTGATGCTTGGCACAAGTACCGGTGATACGTCGAGGAAGAATTTTACCCCGTTCAGTAGTGAAACGGCGAAGGGAATCTGAATCCTTGTAATCCACATTTGCCTTGCCGATGCAGACTTTACAGACCTTGCGGCGGAAATATTTACGCCGGGGTCCGCCGGGCATGGAGCCGCGGTCTCTGGGTCCTGAAGACCGGCGGTTATCGCCGGAATCCGAATTGCCGTTAGTATAATCGGACATGGTTTGTCTCCTGTCTCTTTCTTTTAAAAAGGTATGTCGTCT
>DAOVYP010000181.1 GCA_030635565.1 Spirochaeta sp.
ATCCTCATTGGTGAAGAAATCACCATCGCATGTTGCGCAGTAGGAGATACCGGTTCCCTGGAATTTCATTTCTGAATCCAACCCGAGGGTCCGGGGTTTGCCTCCGGTGGCGATTATGACGGTTTTTGCCTGGAAAACACCCTTTTCGGTCTCGATCTTTTTCATCCGGCCGGAGAAATCAATGGAACGGATCTTTTGATTCGTCAGAATCTCACAACCGAAACCAAGGGCTTGTTTCTTCATTTCAGAGGCAAGCTTGTATCCATTGGTTTCCGGTATCCCGGGATAGTTGGCTACGGCATGGGTGAGAAGAACCTGACCACCCCCGGTTCCAGTGTCCAGGATTACGACTTTTTGCCGGGCTCTCGACAGATAAATTCCAGCCGTCAGCCCTGCAGGACCGGCACCGAAGATCAGGGTATCACAAGTATTCAACTTGCTGCCTGTAAAACATCTTTTATGTTGGTTGTAATCTGATATTTGTCCTGGATGCTAGAGGTGGCTTTTACAACTGATCCGTTCTTATAATAAATGGTGAACGGCAGACCCCTGAAATTCGAACATTCGGGAAGTTTTTTTATAACCGATGCTTCAGGATTGTCGAATAGCATATCCCTGAATGTCACATGGCCGTATTCGCCGGATTTTTCCAGATTTTCCATGGATTCGTAAACCGGAACGCACATCGGACCCATGCGGCCGCAGCATACCATGACGTTTTCATTCGATTTGATGATTTCTTCGAGTTCCGAAGCCGTACTCAGATGTTTAAGATTGGTGTCCAGAGTCATAGTGACTCTCCTTAATGCAATATATGATATATAGTAATAATAATATAATCAGCTGTCAACATTATGAAAATACCGAAATAACAGAGGTAATTTCAAAAAAAGAAAATTTTTGGAATTACCCAGACCTTTAGAAAGCTTATTTTATTACATACTAATAAAATAAGCTTTCGACCCCATATTGAGGTTCTTACAAAATGGCAATTTTGAAAGAACCTCAACATTCAATGACTTGTCATGTTAGAAAGAAAGGACTATCATAAGCGTAAAGAAAGTAAATACAAAGTCTTGGAGTGGGTATTGCAACTGCTTAACGAAAGAGAAAGGAAAATTCTGGACCTGCTCATCGAAGATCCCCACATCGGGGTGAGTGAGATGAGCAAGCGTCTGAAAGTTTCCGCCGTGACGGTTCGAAGTGATTTCGATAACCTGGCCGAAAAGGGCTATCTCATCCGGACCCGGGGCGGCGCTCTGCCGGCGTTCCACCCGGAAATCCTTGCCCGGCAGAAAAACTATCCCGACCGCAAAACCGCCATTGCCAAAGCCGCCGCATCCTTTATCGACGACGGCGACACCATCATGATTGAGGCAGGTACCACCACCGCCCTCATCGGCCGTTACCTGCTGGGTAAGAGGAACGTGAAAGTTGTCACCGATTCAACACTTCTTCTGCCTTATGCCCGGTCCAACCCCGCGATTCATTTCACCTTTGTCGGCGGAATCTTCCGCCCGGAAGCCGAATCCATGGTGGGGCCCGCCGCCGTCCAGCATCTGGAGCAGTTCCACGTTAAAACCGCATTCATCGGAACCGACGGGTTTTCACTGGAGAACGGCCTGACGACCCACATGATGGAAGCCACGGAAGTCGTGCGGACCATGCATCGGCGCTCGGACCGCTCGATACTCCTGGCCGATTCCGGCAAGTGGGGTCAGGCGGGATTTGCCCGCATCATCCCGTTGAAAGAAATTGACATATTGGTTATCGACTCCGGTCTGCCTGAAGCCGCCCGGAAAGACATCAAGGCACTGGGGATCGAACTCCTCATTGTCGAGGAATAAAGGACGACACATGGCTCAAGAAATCGTAATGCCTAAACTGGGCAACACCGTCGAATCCGTCATCATCGTTGAATGGCGCAAAGACGTCGGTGACAGCATCACCATCGGAGAGGCCATCTGCGAGGTGGAAACCGACAAGGCCACCGTCGAGGTGGAAGCCGAAGTCGGCGGAACTCTCCTGGCCCGGCTTTTCGAAGCCGATGACGACGTTCCCGTCCTGGTTCCCTTCGCCATCGTTGGTGAAGCAGGTGAGGATATTTCCGGAATGCTGACCTCTGGCGAACCCGCCGCAGATACTTCTCCGGTATCCGCCGAGGGCGCCCCCGCAGCCCCGGCGGCAGCGGCAGCTTCTCTGGAACCGGCTGCCGCCGTCAGGCAGGATGCCCCCGCCTCAGGCATCTCCGCCGTCACCGGGGGCGGCCCGGTCGGTATTTCCCCCCGGGCCCGTACACTGGCCGCCTCATCAGGGCTGCAGGGCCTTCCCGCCGCCGGAACCGGCCCCGGCGGCCGTATCATCGAGCGCGATATTCAGGCCGCCCTTGAAGGCCGCTCGCCCCTGACCCCGGCGGCTCAAAGCCTTGGCGGATCCGTTCCCGGGCAGGGCAGCGGCATCGGCGGCCGGGTGCTGGCCGAAAATATGGGTCAGGCCTCTACGGCTCCGGCGGCCGGCGCAGTGCCTGTCCCGATCGGCGCACCCTCTGCCGTTCTTGAGTTCCCCGGCCCGGTGGAGAGTTTCCCCGTCAAGGGTATCAGGAAACTGGTGGCCCAGAGGATGCACGCCTCCCTGGCCGAGACCGCCCAGCTCACCCTGAATACTTCGGCACCGGCCGGCTCCCTGCTTTCATGGCGGGCCCGGTACAAAACCTCTCCCGAAGAGTTCGGCCTTTCCAAAGTCTCTATCAACGATCTGGTGATGTTCACCGCCGCCCGGCTCCTGCCCCGATATCCCGGGATGAACGCCACATACCACGGTACTGAGATAAAGCAGTTCCGCCATGTTCACATGGGTTTCGCGGTGGATACGCCCAGGGGCCTGATGGTTCCGGTCCTGCGTTTCGCAGATCAGCTTTCACTATCACAGCTTTCGGCGGAAACCCGGCGTCTGGCCGCAGCCTGCCGGGATGGGAACATCAACCCCGATGAGTTTTCCGGTGGTACCTTCACCATCACCAACCTTGGATTCTTCGGTATCGAGAGCTTCACACCGGTACTCAACACTCCGGAGGTGGCCATACTCGGGGTGAACACCATCGTCAATTCACCGATTGAAACCCCCGAGGGAATCGGTATCGAGAAGCGGATGGGACTTTCCCTCACGATTAATCATCAGGCCGTCGACGGGGCTCCCGGCGCACGGTTTCTCAAAGATATGGGCACCCTGCTGGCCAATCTTGAATACGCTGTGGCACTTTAAGGAGTATTAAATGATGAACAGTGAATTTGATCTGATAATACTGGGGGGCGGGCCCGGCGGGTACAATGCCGCTGAACGTGCTGCTCACGCCGGCCTGAAAACATTGGTGATAGAGAAGGAAGATCTCGGAGGCGTTTGTCTGAACCGGGGTTGTATTCCCACCAAGACCCTGCTGGCTTCCGCCAAGCATTTTCACATTGCAAAAGACAGTGCCGATTTCGGCGTCGTCGCCCCGAATGTGAGCCTGGACTGGTCCAGGGCCTTTAAAAGGAAAGTGAAGACCGTTCGGGCCCTGCGCTCCGGCGTGGCTGCCAAACTGAAGAAGAACAAGGTGACCGTCATCGAAGGCGAAGCCCGTTTCATCGACCGCTCCACCGTTGAGGTGAACGGCGAGCGCTTTTCGACGGCAAAAATTCTCATCGCAACGGGCTCGAAACCCTCTATTCCCCCCATACCCGGGGCCGATTCACCGTCGGTGCTTACCAGTCGTGAGATATTGGATATCGACCATGTCCCTGAATCCCTGGTGGTAATCGGCGGTGGTGTCATCGGGCTGGAATTCGCCTCCCTGTTTTCAACCCTGGGATCGAGAGTTACCGTCGTGGAAATGCTGCCTGAAATCGTTCCTTCCCTGGACTCGGATGTGGCGGCCCTGCTGCGGGGGCGGCTGGAAAAGGATGTCGCTTTCAAGCTTGGCGCCCGGGTGGAAAAAATCGACGGGACAACGGTGTCCTATAGCGATTCCGAGGGTCCCGGAACTGTCGGCGCTGAAGTCATCCTGATGTCGGTCGGCCGCCGGCCGGTGGTGGAAGGTATGGGTCTGGAAGATATCGGCCTTGACGTTTCACCGAAAGGTGTTGCTGTCGATGAGAAAATGCGTACCAACCTTCCGGGAGTCTGGGCCGCCGGGGACTGCACGGGAAAGAGTCTTCTGGCCCATTCGGCTTACCGGATGGGAGAGGTAGCCGTTGCCGACATGCTCGGGAAGGATGATCGGATGCGTTACAACGCCATCCCGTCGGTAGTGTACAGCCTGCCTGAGGCTGCCGGCGTCGGTATCACCGAAGCGGAAGCGGTGAAGGCCGGCCGGGAGGTGGTCATCAAAAAACTTCCCATGCAGTACAGCGGCCGCTACCTGGCCGAGTTCGGTCAGGAACCGGGATTCGGCAAGGTGATTATCGATGCAAAGACTCAAGCTCTGCTGGGGGTTCACCTGGTAGGGGGAACCTGCTCGGAAATCATCTGGGGCGCCGCAGCCCTGATAGAGGCGGAATTCAGGGTTGATGACGTGAGGGAACTGATTTTCCCCCACCCGACGGTATCGGAGATTATCAGAGAAACGATCTGGGAATTTTAGGTACGGGATAGGGATGAGGGGCGAGGGGTCAGGTGTCAGTTGCTGACGCCGTGAGTGGAAATACCACTTTCCCCAACTGTTCCCTGACCCCTGGTCCCTGCCCCCTATAAACGGATGCAGCCGGTTCACAGAGTGAAAAACCCCCGGCCCTCCGAAACGATTAAAGCGAGATAAAAAAAGGAGCTGAATACCATGCCCAAAGTTCAATTAGTCAACCCCAAAGAAGTCAGGAAACCCGGAAAAATCAAGTTCAAGGATATTCCGGTCAATCAATACAAAAGCGACTACGCCAAAGAGGTGAAAACCTGGGGTGAGGATCGGCTCAAGGCCGCCTGGTACCACATGCTTCTTATCCGGGAGTTCGAATCGGTTCTGGATTCCATCAAGAAAACCGGTTCCTACAAGGGTGTCGAGTACAACCATATGGGACCGGCTCATCTATCCATCGGTCAGGAAGCCGCGGCGGTAGGACAGAGCATGGCCCTCACCCACGAGGATTTCATCTTCGGATCCCATCGGTCCCACGGTGAAATTCTGGCCAAGACCCTGTCGGCCATCATCACCATGGACGAGAGTGCCGTCGAATCCATCATGAAAGAATACCTGGGCGGTGAGATTCTCGCCGTCGTGGAACAGGGGCATTCCGGAGACATCCGTGACCTGGCGGTGGACTATATTCTTTACGGCACCATGGCCGAGATTTTTGCCCGGAAGACCGGTTTCAACAGGGGCCTGGGCGGATCGATGCACACCTTCTTCCCCCCCTTCGGCAGCATGCCCAATA
>DAOVYP010000364.1 GCA_030635565.1 Spirochaeta sp.
CTTGTGAACTCCAGTTCAACAACGCACCTGTAAAGCTGGTCGGGGAGAGACAGAGAGGTTTAACCAAGTACACCATGTGGCTGATGAACAGTGCCAGACTTGGTATCGCAGGACAGGCCCTTGGAATTGCGGAGGCGGCATACAGGGAAGCCGATAAATATGCCGGAGAGCGAATTCAGTTTAAAAAGCCCGTAAGGGAATTCCCTGCGGTATATGAAATGCTCACCGAGATGAAAGTTTCCATAGAAGCGGGCAGAACACTTCTCTATGAGACAGCAAGATTTGTTGATCTCAAAGAGGGTTTGGAAGAGATGAAGGAAAAATATCCCGAGAGAGCCGCAGAGTTCAAAACGGATCTTAAACGCTACTCGAGACTGTCCAATATGTTAACCCCCATCGTCAAGGCATACAACACCGAGATGGCCAACAAGGTTACCTACGATACCATACAGATACATGGCGGTACCGGTTTCATGAAGGAGTTCAATGCCGAACGTCATTATCGCGATGCGAGGATTACCAATATTTATGAAGGGACAACTCAGCTCCAGATTGTCGCCGCAATCGGCGGTGTTACCACAGGAACTGCAATCTCCATAATGGATGAATATGAGGGTGAGGACTTCTCCCATGTGAAAGAACTGCATCAGCAGCTTCATAAGGCAAGACTGAACTTTGAAAAGACCCTTGTCGGTATCAAGGAAGTGGATGAACCTGATTTCCTGACTTATCATTCCAGACGTGTGGTAGAGATGGCAACAGATATTATTCTGGGCTACCTCATGCTGAGGGATGCCGCTCATTCTGAACGCAAGAAAAAGGTTGCGGAAATTTTCATCGAGAAGATGCTTCCCAGAGTCAATATGAGCATGTCCTTCATCCTGGAAGGTAAGTCAAAACTTCTGGCAAATTATAAAGAAGTTATTGGATAAAACACCGAGGTAATTTCAAAAATCCCCGATTTTTAAAATTACCCAGGCCTTTAGAAAAGTTATTTCATGTATAAGAAAATAACTTTTCGACCCCATACTGGAGGATCTTTCAGAATGGTAATTTTGATAGATCCTCCACCGTATAGGTAATTCTCAGGAATCCCTTCCGGGATTCCTGCCCATGGGGGCGCTTGAGTATCATAGATCTATGTCGCATAACCGTGATGAATTCGAAAGGATCAACGGCTTGAAGGTAATCGGCTGGTACTGAATCCAAAATGAACGGGGAATGAGCTGATTATTGCAAAGGGTTGATGCAGTCGAACCGGGAATTGGCCTTGCCCGGAGCTTCAGTTCCCACCCAGATCCCGCACCAGCACCCGTGGGTTTCGTCCGGCATCATAATCCTTGCGACGTTCGATCGGAAGATCGGCTACCGACCCTTCCCGGAAGCCCCGGGAGAGGAACCAGTCGGCGGTGCGTGTGGTAAGAACGAATAACTGCCGATAGCCTTCTTCGACGGCTTTCTCCGAGAGCCGGGAAATGAGCTTGGCTCCGATGCCCAGCTGGGCGTATCGGGGATCGACGGCGACTCCGGCGATTTCGGCGCTTCTCTCTCCCCATGAATGGAGGGCGGCGCATCCGTGGACGACGCCGTCCATGGCGTAAACCCAGTAATCCTTCTGTTTCTTCTCCAGTTCTTCCCGGGTCCGTTCCACCAGGATGCCTTCGGTGATGAGGGGCTGCATGACTTCCATGATGCCCGGGACGTCTGAGGACTCCATGGGCCGGAGCCGTTCGTAGGCGTCGGCGAATACCATGGTGCCCACACCCAGGTTGGAGAAAATTTCCTTGAGCAGGACGCCGCTCTGCCGGCCGTCGAGGATGTGAGCCCGGTCGATGCCGCCGCGACAGGCCGCTGCGGCGGTTTCCAGGGCGATACGACCGGGTTTGTCGGGATTAAGAGAGATGAAATCACGGACGGCGGCAGGGGTCATCCTGAAAATCCGGCCGTCCTCCAGGACATCGACGCCTTCGGGTATGATCCATTCGGGGGTGCCCATCACCGGATCGTCGTTAAGGAGGAAGAGTTTCCTGGCGTTCAGGGATGCGGCTACGGTGCCGGCCAGTTCGTCGGAGGAAAGGTTGAATGGATCGCCTGATTCATTGTGTCCTATGCAGGGGAATATGGGCACATGACCCTGTTCCAGGGACCGGACGACGGCTTCCACCGTCACTCGGTCCACCAGGCCGGTGCGGCCGTAATCCGTGCCGTCCAGGACACCCCGGGAGCGGGCCCGGACCCAATTGCCGATGACGGCGGTGATTTTATGACCCGAGAGGGCGGTCATTATCCTGTGGGCCACGTCAAATGCGGCCATCTTGATGAGATCCATGGATTCCGGAGCGCTCACCCGGATGTCGTCAACGAAATGTCTTTCGACGCCGTAGCGGTTCAGAACCTCATTAATCCTCTTACGGGCGCCGGCGACAATGACGATGCGGATACCTGCCTTGTGGAGCAGGGCCAGGTCACGGGCGTGCTGGGGAAAGTCGGGATGGTCGATAATCTCATTGGAAATCTTGAAAACGAAAGTGGATCCCCGGAAGCGTTCGGCGTAAGCGAAGACTTCCCGGATGAGATCGACCTGTTCGCGGATATCGGGTGCGGCCATGAAATGAGCCTAGATTATGGGGCACTTGAGGGTCAAGGATTTAAATTCGGGTACATTCGGGCGTGGCGTTTCGCCGTTCTCCTACCAGCGGTAGGCGGCGCCGAGCTGGAAGTAGTTCAGGATGATGGTATTTTCAGAGGTGCCGAAACCAGCCCCGCCGGATCCCCCCAGGCCCCCGAGGCCCATTTGGAATTCAAGAATCCGGGCTTTTACCGACCATCGGGGCGTGGGAGACCACACAATCGCCGGCTCGAAACTGACAACCGGATAGAACACCCAAGTGGACTCTCCCACGGCGAGAGGCGGCTTGACCGCAGCTTCGTTGGCTGTGACATGAACGGCGCCGAAAAACAAGGTGATACCGAACTCCGCCGCGATTTTGCCCAGGGTGCGGACCTGTATACCGATACCCGGCATCAGCATCAGGACTGTTGTGTCAACCGGATTGGAAATCGCATCAACGCCGAATGAAATATGGTTCCCGTATTCGAATCTGAACGAGCCGGTGATACCCAGGTTCTCATTGAAGAACCAGGCGAAATCGGCTCGGAGAGGCCACAGCCAGATCCATTTGTTCTCCCTGTTGTCTCCGTCTGTTACTATTATCTGCCGGGCGGCGACAGGGAGCCAGAGGGTAACCTGAAACGGGGTGATGAGCTTTTCTTCGAATGAAATTTCCTCCACCATTTCTTCACGGCGCACTTCGAGTTCTTTGACGACGTCGGGTTC
>DAOVYP010000280.1 GCA_030635565.1 Spirochaeta sp.
AGCGGCCACTTCGCTCCCGTCATCCAGGACCACGGACCCATCCTTGATTTCGGTTACCGATCGGGATGTCAGGACATCCACACCGAAAGAAGCCATTTCTTCGGTGATATAACCGGCAATCTCAGGTTCAAGGTTCGGCATAACCTGGGGCAACCGTTCGACAACGGTGACATCCAGGCCGCGTTTCTTCAGGGCTTCCACCATTTCAAGACCTATGAAACCGCCTCCGACAACAACGGCATTTTGTGCTGTTTTTTTATCGATAAAATCATCGATGACATCCATTTCCCGGAGAGTCCACAGTGAAAAAACATGGGATTTTTCCACACCGGGAAGGGGTGGAATGATCGGTCGCCCGCCCAGGGTCAATATAAGAGAATCATACTCATAAACTTCAGTTTTCCCCGTTGCCTTATCAATCGCCGTGACTGTTTTACCATCTTTGTCGATGGCAGTCACTTCGGTTTCCGTCTTCACCTTGACGTTGTACTGATCCTTGAAGCTTTCGGGACTCTGAAGGATGAGTGTGGAACGGCTGCTGATGTCTCCACCGATATAATACGGAAGGCCGCAGTTGGCGAAGGATACGTCGGGTCCGGCTTCGAGAACGGTGATTTCCGCGTCCCCGGAAAGACGCCTGGCTCTGGCGGCGGCAGTGGCGCCCGCGGCGACACCACCGACAATTACCATCTTATGCATTTCGATCTCCTGATATGAAAAGTGGGGAATGAATAACTATATATAAATATAATTATATATAATGGAAATCGTCAAGCAAACTTAATTCGAAGATCCTTCAGGTTCAGAGACTTCTCCGGTACCCCAGTTCTGGGGCAGAAAGTTGTTCATGGCGAAATTGATGACGACAACTATCATGGTCATCTGAATAATGCTCTGCAGAAGCCCGAGGAAGATGCCGCCGGCACCTGAGTATAAACCCAGACTGATTAACAGGTTCATCAGGAAACTGACGAGAACAATCGGCAGGAGAATGACGAACATGAACAGTAATGAAACTACCGGCCGGTGTGACATGTAATAGGCTTTACCGATCATGGCTGCATCACGCCCGCTGACCCCAAGAGACAAGTGAATAAAGGGTCCCAGCCCGAAACGCAGTAAACCCATCAGGAACAGAATGCTCGATACAAGAGCGATAATGTAAATGAGAGTGGGTTGACCCAGAAGACTTCCGATAATGACGCCGACTGTGAATACAACCACCGGCTTCATCAGGATTCTGAAAGCTGAAACCAGAACCGCCTTGAGAAAACCCGGAAATCTGGCCAGGCCGTCATTGAAAGACCCGATAAATGTCGGTAATACCCGATCCCTGAATCGTCCGACGACACCGGCAAGCACGGATCCGAGATAAATCGCGATAAAGGCGAGAAGAATCAGCATCACTGCCACGGCTCGGATTCCTCTGTATATGATATCAGACATCTCATCGGTGATAATCAGCTCTTCCCCCCCCGCCGCCAGGGTTTCAGAGACAATTTCAAAGGACAAATCCATCAATTGGGAAAGCGGTTCCTGAAAAGTAAAGCTCATGATAAGCTGCGGCGCCAATGCAAGGGTCACCCAGACCAACAGAAAAACAAGAGGTTTAGCCCGTAACTGCAGAAAGGCATCGGTGAAAGCACTCGATACAGGAGCGAAAAAAATGCGCCATGGCCTGGGGGATTCCATCGGCACAGGCTAGCATACAGAAGCAGCGATTGACGACCCCATCATGCAGTATGCAAATGAAAACTACAGGTCCAGGGGTTTGTCATATCCATTCTGTTTCAGCAGGGATTGTCCTCTCTCAAGGTCTTCCACTTTGAATACGACATCGGCCTTATTGCCCTTTCCGGCCAGAATAGAATAGAGATACTCAATATTCACCTGGTTTTTTTCAAAAAGTTCCATGACTTCGGCCAATGCACCGGGCTCATCATCCATGGCTACCGCCAATACATCGGTTTCCTTAGCGGTAAATCCGGCTTCCAGAAGGACGTCCCTGGCATAATCCGGATCCTTGACAATCAGTCTCAGGATTCCAAAATCAGCGGTGTCCGCAATGGTAACGGCCCGTAGACTCACGTTCTTGGATGCCAGCAGTCTGGTGATTTCAGCCAGTCGGCCGTTCTTGTTCTCCATGAACACGGATATCTGAATAACTTTCATGATTGACTCCTATGTGATTCTTTTATCGATGACCCGCTTGGCTTTGCCCATGCTGCGCTCTATGGATTTGGGCTCCACCAGCCGGATGTGCAGGTTCACTCCGAGTTTATTCTTCATGGCTGCGGCAATTTTCCTGCTGATCCTTTCCAGTTCTTTCGTTTCGTCGGAGAAAAATTTCGGTTCCACTTCAACAAGGAGTTCCACGTCGTCGAGGTGGGACTGACCGCGGTCGATAATTATCTGATAATGGGGTTGGGTTTCCTCGATTTCCATCAGGATGTTCTCAATCTGGGAAGGAAATACGTTCACACCACGAATTATCAACATGTCGTCGGTTCGGCCCAGCAGCCGATGCATTCTCACCAGGTTGCGGCCGCAGCCGCATTCACCCCGCTCAAGCCAGGTGATATCCCTTGTCCGGTAGCGAAGGATGGGGGTTCCGGTTTTGGTGAGGGTCGTGAATACCAGTTCGCCTTTCTCACCATCCGGCAATACTTCTCCGGTTTCGGGATCGATAATCTCGGGATAGAAATGATCCTCATTGATATGAAGGCCGTTTTGCTCGGAACATTCATTGGACACACCCGGACCGATGATTTCCGTCAGACCATAGATGTCGTATGCCTTCAGGCACATCTTATCCTCGATTTCCCTGCGCATGTTGTCGCTCCAGGGTTCTGCACCGAAAATTCCGGATTTCAGCTTCAGGTCGGCCATGTTCAAACCCATGTCTTTGGCCACTTCGGCCATGTACAGGGAATAGCTGGGGGTACATGTGATTATGGTGGATTCGAAATCCCGCATGAGCTGCAGCTGCCGCTCGGTGTTACCGCCGCCGACGGGGATGGTGTTACACCCGATGGCGTGAGCCCCGTAATGAACACCAAGGCCCCCGGTGAACATCCCGTATCCATAGCCGTTCTGGACGACATCACCTTTCTCGGCACCGGCCATCATCAGACAGCGGGCCATGACTTCCGCCCAGATATCCATGTCGTTCCTGGTGTAGGCATCAACCACCGGAGTACCTGTCGTACCGGAAGAGGTGTGAACCTCGACAATATCTTCCTCATCCGCCGCCAACAGGCCGTAAGGATAGGTTTCCCTCAAATCGTCCTTGGTGGTGAACGGAATCCTGGAAATATCCTCCAGATTCCTGATATCCGTGGGTTTCACCCCCTGGGAATCGAATCGTCCCCGGTAGAATGGAACCCGGTTGTATAAGCGGGCGACCAGATCTTTCAGATCCGCCAACTGCCTTGTGCGTCTTTTCTCAGGTGCTTCCGATTCTCTCACTGCGTTCCAGATCAATAGAGTTTCCCCCTTTCGTCCACGACACGAATCGCCTTGCCTTCCTGTACGGGTAATTGCCCCGGTTCGTGGAATTCCACTATGGGTTTTATTGATATGCTGGCCTTCAGGGCTTCCACCAGCCGCCCTTTCAGAGCGTAGAGGTCGCGGGTATCATCCGAGAGGATCTCCGGTCCCACTTCAAGCTCGACGATAAGTACGTCAAGAGTATCTTTTTTCCGCACAACGATACGGTAGTTGTTGCCGGCTTCCGGAACCTTCATCACCACCTCCTCAATCTGGGAGGGGAAAACGTTGACACCGTTGATAATGAGCATATCGTCTGTACGTCCCATCATACGGTCCACCCGGCGGGATGTTCGGCCGCAGGCACAGGTTCCCGGCAGAATTCTGGTGAGGTCTTTTGTCCGGTATCGGAGTATCGGCGAAGCATGGCGGATGAGATTCGTGAGGACCAGCTCTCCCACCACTCCGTCTTCCACCGGCTTGAGGCTGTTTCGGTCCACGATTTCAATCCGGTAGGCATCTTCCCAGAGATGCATGCCGCTCTTCTCGACACATTCGAATGCGACACTGGGTCCGTTCATTTCCGAAAGCCCATAGGAATTGTAGGCATTGAT
>DAOVYP010000342.1 GCA_030635565.1 Spirochaeta sp.
GACGTTCGGCCCACCGGCATGCTGAAGTCATGATCCCGCAATGCAAACTCCATGAGGGAACCGGCCGCGATAACCGGCATCTCGGGCATCTCTTCGTAAAACCACCGCAGAAATGCAAGCAGATGCGGGGCAGCCTGAATCTCGTCCAGGAATAGCAAAGAACTTTTTGGATCGATCGTTATGCCCAAATCCGCTTCGAGATCGGAAACGGCACGTTGTGGATCATTCGTGTGAAAATGATCAGCATACTCAGGAAAACGCTCCAAATTGAGCTCTATCAACTGCAGCGAATGACGATTAGCCAAATCACGAACCAACCATGTTTTACCCACCTGTCTGGCTCCCCGAAGCACCAGTGGTTTTCGTTTGGACGCAACAAGCCACTCATCCAGAAATACAGACACGAATCGTTCCATGCTCACCCTCTTTACTTAATTAATATCGTGCATCCTGCTTATTTCAGTCAATAACAACGCGTTGTTATTGACTCTTCATGGAACAATCCAAATTGGGGACCGTGGTCCGGATAGTTTCAGAATGACTTCGCTCGCGATTTCAGTTCAGAGCATCACGATACAGACCGGGGATCCGGTGTTGATCTCCGATCCCCAGACATTTAACGGCATCCCTGTAGAAACGTCGAAGCTGCAATGTGTAATGGTGTGTGAATCCTGATTGGCGATGAAGAGCCGGCTGCCGTCGGGTGAAAATGTGATGTCCCGGGGAGTTTTACCCCGGCAGGAAAAGCGGTCGACGAGAGAAAGGTCCGGACTTCCCGGGTATCCGGTATCGAAAACGGCAATTGTGTCATCGAATCGGTTGGACACGGCCACCGTTCGGCCCGAGGGATGAATCTTTACCGCCGCCGGGGCTGACAACTCAGTCATCTTCGAATCCACGGTGTCCAGTTCCCGGATAATCGACATTTCACCGCTTACGGGATCGACGCTTGCAACCAGGAGCCTTGGTACAAGTTCACAGAGTACGTAGGCGAATTGCCCTGAAGGGTCAAAAGCCAGGTGCCGGGGTCCGTAGCCGGACGGAACTCTCAAGGCCGTCAATGGCGGCTCTGCCAGAGCATCCAGATGATGCATCCAGACGGTATCGCTTCCAAGGTCGCATACGTATATTCGATTAGCATCCGGTCCCGGCAGAACCTGATGGGCATGAGGAGATTTCTGTCGACTCCTCTCGGGTCCACTGCCCTTGTATGAATGGTTCAGGATGACCGGTCCGACACCCCCGTTATTCAGCACATATCCTGTAAGCCGGCCGTCGGAGTAGGATACCGCGAACAACCGGTTTTCCCCGGGCAGAACCGTCAGGTGGCAGCCGGCCCGACCGGGACCTTTCTGCTGACCCAGGAATGTAAGGAATCCATTTTTGTCCAAATCAAATGCAGCGATTGCACCTGCACCATCATCCACTTCGGAGACGGCATAGAGCCTTCGGGAATCCCTATCCCAACTGAGATAGGATGGGTTTCTGATATTCTGATATTCTGAAATCACCCGGTAAGTATCGTTCCCGGTATCCCATTTGTAGATGGATATTCCCCTGCCCCGGGCATCGATGGAAGGTGAACTGTGATTTGTGTATGAACCGACAGCAAATATCACAGAGTTATCTTTCCATTGCCGATATGACTCGTTTGTCGAAACTTCTCAGGGGCAACCGCAAACGCTTCGCCAGTTCAATATAAGAGGCATCGCAATAGGTGAGCCGCCTATCAATGGCCAGCTCCCTGATTCGATGCCTGACTTCCTCAGTGGGCAGCGGATCGGTAACTATGGGTAAATCGGCAAGATCCGTCTCTATCCCGTGAATTTCATCCATTGTGATCCGCCCACAGGAAAAAGCTGTAACCAGAGTGTTTCCCACGCCGGGTGACATGAACGATATTCCCCAGCTCAACTTCTTTGAGAAGCTTACTGAAGTAAGTTTTGGCTTCAAATGCGCCGATATTTATGCGATTCATATCTATTGATTAATACAAACAGACTGGTTTATCAACCAGTTTGAAAAAACGCCTCGATCCGTTCCATGGCCATATGATCCCCTTCGTCAGACCCGTAATAGGCTTCCCTGACGATGCCGTTTTCGTCGACGAGAAAATCCATGGGCATACCGGCGAATTCTCCCTTGAGGCTCAAGGGCAGATAACCCTGACTCACCATGGCTTTCATCAGCGTCCCGAATCGACCGAACATCCCCCGGAATACTCCGCCCCAGGAGATTTTACGACCCCACTCTTCATGCACCACGCCGCCTTCGTCAGCCAGAATAGGAAAGGGGGCGTCATGGCGGCCGGCGAAGCGCTTCAGATTATCCAGTGGTGAATCGAAAACCGTAACGATGGTGAAAGGCCCTTCGGCTGCAACGAATTTTCCGGCCCGGGCGGCCCGGGTTAAGGTGTTCACCCTGAGGTTGCAGAAGGGACAGGACGCGAAGCGGAAAAAGGCCAGATGATAACGTCGGCCGGCCAGGGATGACAGGCGGAAATCCCGTCCATCCAGATCCGGCAATGTAAAATCGGTGACTGCCGCTCCAGCGAGGATTTCACTCATCCCGCATGTTCTCATAAATCTCATCGAAGCGTCCGGCGATGGGAAGGAACGCATTCCAGACTTCCAGCCCGAAGGTTTCTTCCGCCTTCTTGCCGTTACGATCGTCCTGGCGAAGAATCTCCATGGTATTCTCATGGGAATATCCCGGTTTGTAATGCCTGACACTCCGTAAAGCATCGTACTTGTCCGCAAGCCCCACAATGAGGGCTTCTTTGGGAATTTATTCGCCTTTAAGGGGTCTCAGTTCCGCATAATCTCCCCTGTCATGGCTGCGCAACATGCTCTGTCCACCGTTCTTATCGATCAGCCGGGGATATCCGCTGCCGTCCCAGTTCTGGTGATGGTTGAGGGCGATGGTGGCGGCAATAACCAGACGGGGTTCCCGATCCGACTGGGAATTGATCATCTGGTGAAGGATCTGGAAACCGACAACGGAATGCATCTGCATCTCGAGGTATTCGTCTTCCGTGAGTCTGCCCGGTTTCTTTATGATGTGGGGCATGGCCACTTTCCCGATGTCATGAAGGGCCGAAATCTGACCAAGCCAACGGCAGAGTTCTTCGTCCAGCCCTATTTTACACGACAGGGTTCTGGCATAGACGTTCACCCGGTGTATGTGACGGCCGGTCATCTCGTCACTGGATTCCGAAGCCGCACTCAAACCCGTGACCGACTGGAGGAACCGGGCGTCGGCAGTCCGGGCCAGGTCGATGAGAGACCGGACGGTATGCGCGGTACCGACCATGCCGTCGAACGCCTGTTTATCCAGTTCTGTGAGCCCGTCAACCTTGTCGAAGGCGATGACGGTGTAATTCCCCTCATGCCAGTTGATGAGATACTCAGGATATGGGTTACCGAGAAAATCCCGGACATCGGGATGAAGGGGATATGCGGCTCTCCATTCGGCATCGGTGCTATAGTCGGATTTCCGGGCGTCAATTATTCTTTCCTGCCGACGGGAATGCCAGATGGGCGCATC
>DAOVYP010000006.1 GCA_030635565.1 Spirochaeta sp.
CCAGGGAAGTGGTTTACCGATCCTTTACCTATGGCGATACCCGGTCTCGTTCGGTTTCCGCGACACGGCAAACAATGGCATTCGCCAACGGAGGTTACAACGGGCCGGTTCTTGGTGAAAAACCCGAGGGTAACGGTGTATTTCAGTATAATGACAACAGCCGGTACGAGGGTGAATTCAGGGACGGGGTAATGGAGGGATCCGGCCGTCTGTCCTGGCCCGACGGCAGGGTTATGGAAGGTAATTTCAGCCGGGGAATTCTTGAAGGAAACGGCAGATGCGTATGGGCGGACGGCAGCCTTTATATTGGAGAATTCCGGAATGGAAGAATGCACGGACCGGGGGTTTTCACCTGGGCCGACGGAACACGTTTCGAAGGACTCTTTGAAAATGGCCGGAGAACCGACCAGGGTGCCTGGGAGCGACTGGGAGATTCATGAAAATCAAGTGCCTGATACTCGACCATGACGATACCGCGGTAGACAGCACCGCCACCGTCCACTTCCCCGCACACCTGGAAGTGATGAAAAGACTCCGGCCGAATCAACCTGTCATCGATCTGAATACCTGGTTTGAAAAGAATTTCGATCCGGGTATCATGTCGTATCTAACCGGGGAAATCGGCCTGAACAAAGAGGAAATGGACGAAGAATACCGGATCTGGCAGGAGTTCAACGAATCCCGGAATCCGACATTCTATCCGGGATTTCCCGAACTGATGCGGGACTATATCCGGGAAGGCGGCATCATCGCCGTCGTCTCCCATTCTACCGACGTGCATATCAGAAGACATTATGAGTATGGCGCATCCGGTGTGATGCCGGATTTTATCTTCGGGTGGGATCACGATCCCGGGCGGCGGAAGCCCTCACCATGGCCGGTTATCCGGATCCTGGAAGAAACAGGACTGAAACGGGGAGACGTTCTTGTGGTGGATGATCTCAAGCCCGGAGTCGAAATGGCAAAAGCGGCGGGTGTACCGGTGGCCGCCGCCGGTTGGGGCCATTCCATACCTTCCATCCGTGAAGCTATGAAGGGGCTATGTGACTTCTGGCTCCCGGATATCTCCGCTTTGAAAGCTCAGCTTTTCACATAGATCTCTTCAAGATAATCAACGATTTGCTGCCGTGTTTTTCTCAGCTTACTGATAAAGGTCCCGGTCACTTTTCCCTTGTGAAACGAAATGAAACTCGGAATACCGAGGATGTCATGTTCTGCCGCCAGGTCGGGGAACCTGTCCCGGTCTACTGTTGCAAATACGAACCGACCCTCGAATTCCTTCTCCAAACCGGGTAGAACCGCCTTGAGAACCCGGCAGTCCGGACACCAGTCGGCGGTGAACAGTGCGCAGAATTGATTATCACTATCAGCAAGAGAGCGAAACTCTTCCGTGCTTCCAAGGGCTGTCATGGTAAGGAATGTCGTCGATTCCCCTCCGGAAGGTCAAGAGTCCTTGAACTGACGGCCGTATGACATGACAATGGACATGGAGGCACCGCTGTGTTTGACACCCATGAATGGAACAATATTGAGGGCAAGGGTAACTCTGAGAATCTCACACTCCTGTCACTATCCACATGCGGATTCTGTGCCAGCGCCCGAAAATACCTGAATAGCCGGGGATTGGCTTTCCGCTACCTGGAACTTGACCAGATATCACTTGAAGAGAAAACGGAGATTAAAAGCGAATTCCGCAACAAATTCGGACGCCGACCGTCATTTCCATCCCTGGTAATCGATGGGGAGCGTTTTCTTGTGGGATTCATCAAAGACCACTGGGATGAAGAACTTGCTTAACGATATCGGCGTATTCGCGCAAAATGCCGCGGACAGGAACGGATGGTCGGTACAGCCTGACAAGGATTTTCTCAAGACCGTACTGGACGGACTGGTGAAAACCAGGGAAGCCTACGGGTACTACCTCTGTCCCTGCCGGGAGGGGTGGGGAGACAGGTTCAAGGACCGGGATATTACCTGCCCATGTGAATATGCCGAAGAGGATGTCCGGGAATTCGGGTATTGTTATTGCGGGTTGTTTCTGTCAAAGGAGGCGGCTGATTCAAAACGGGCGCCGGATGCCATTCCCGACCGTCGGCCCGAAGTTCTTTATCCGGACTGAATGGACATATCAATCGCGCCCATACCGGCGAGCTGACTGATTGCAACATCCTTCTGTTTCACCTTGGTTTTTTTCACAGCCTTACGGACGACATTAGGCCACTGTTTCTCAGGCAGATCTTCTTTCATTTCTTCAAGCAGCACGAGGATATCTTCACTCATTTCGATGTTGTAAATTTTCTCCGTATCGTGGAAAAACAGCTCGGCGAATAAATTAATGTAATCTCCCGGGGACCGGCTTTCTCGCTGACCTTTACGTTCCAGAACCATGACCCTTTTCCGGGCTTTTTTGATTTCTCTGTCTCTTCTAGCCAAATCCGTGCTTTTCATAACGACGACTCCCGATTTTTGCCTTGAAAATATTACTGCCAAGGCGAAGAAAGGGCAAGATGACTTTCAAGATTGAAATATTCAGGAATTTACGTCATTCCACCCTTGCCGTAATGTCATTTCCATCATGAATCCCCCAAAGGGGTTGGAAAGTATCGCCGATAAGTGCGGCTGAAACCAGAACATCCTCGTAATCGATCCTTGCAAACTCGGGACGATAGACATTCTCAGCGTTATGTATACGAATGATATAACCATTACGGTATGACTCCGAAACCTCTTCAATTACAGATTCCCGGCCTGTATAGGTCCTGCGGATTTCATCGAAAAGATCTTTCGGGGCTTCCTCCAGGGAAAACGCAACAGTGATGCCGTCCCTGTCATAAATATAGAGCCATGTCTCAGGATCGTGCTTCGGCTGCGGGAGGTCTTCCCGGGGAGCCCGGCTATTCATCGAAATACCCGGCCCCCGACCGGCCGCGAGATCTTCGCCGCGCCGGGAAGAAACCAGGTAAGCCGTCAGACCATCAATGTCTCTTACCGGCAGGGTTCGATACCTGTCGAAACTGCCAAGTTTAACAGAGAAAACGACACCCCGGTAAAGACTGCGGCCGAAGAGACCATCATCGAAATCCCGGTAAATACTCACCGCCGGTTCATCATCGAACACGATCGGTCCAGTCGAAAAAGCGGGACCGCAGAATGCCATCAGGAGAACAGTAACTGAAACGACTTTTCTAATTCGTAAATATAACATTGTCATAACCTGCCGCCGTGAAAATTTCAGTCAGAAAAGACCGGCTCTCGTTCTCCGCCGATATCAGGAGCCCCCCATCCAGAGCCATTTCCCGAAGCCGCGGCCGAAGTTTTTCCACCAGGAGACGCCAGCCTTCGGGTGTCAGAGGAACATCTGGAAAACCGTCGGCCGAAGCATCCCTGTCTTCAATGAGAAAGGACGTCACGATTACCGGAGGGGCGGCAATTTCCAGAGTCCTTTTCCCGTCTTCATCTACAGTCACACTGATGCCTCCGACTTCAGCAGTTGGCTCACCCGAGGTAAATTCTTCAAGCCAGAGATCCAGATCCACACCGGCTCTGACACTCGCCGACATCACAACGAAGCGGTAATCGGGGCGGCCCGGATCAATCCCAACCTGACGGCAGAGTGTGTAAATTCCGGCATACTCCCAATCCGACGGCAAACGACCTCCGGGGTGCCATGCAGGATCGGACTTCGCCAGGAACAATCCCGGCTCCCTGTCATACTGCAGTTTCAGATAAATCCAGTTCACCTCTTTGTCGCCGATGAAATCATAAGGAAAAACAACCTTCATTTCGTAGGCAGCGGTTTCCAATTCATTCAGTGAGCGAATTTCCTCCAGAATAGACCAGGAAGCGGAGGTTTTACGTGCTGCCAACAGCTGCCATGAAGGCAGACCATTCATACGCCAGGCTGCAAAGAGGAATGCACCGGAGATAACCAGGAAAAGCAGGGAGGGAAGAAGCAGAGGGCGGCGTTTTCTAGCCATCGGAAGCCTCACCACTCACAGTACCGGGAGGCGAACTGAATACGATATTATCAAACTTTCCGAGCTTCAGAACACGCATCACGGCGAGCCTTGCATTAGATTCCGCATGAGACAGAATCCCGCTGTCCAGGGCGGCCTGCCTGTTCGCCTCCCCCTGAGCGATAATCTGGGGCATGTAGTCGCCCATTCTGATCGGATTGAGGAAAGGTTGTTCACGGAGAAACATCTGGTTAATGGATGTTTCATCGGCATCCGAGGTAAATATTTCAGCAGTTGGCATCCTCACCTGAATGACTTCATTCGGAAGCTCACGGATCTCCAAACCTTTGGAAAAATCAACCCCTGCGGTGACATTGTATTCCAGGGTGAATAGAAGCATCTTGTTTCCCCGCCAGAAATTCTTCTCTTCCACATAGATAACCGATCGATAAGTCTGACTCACCGTTTTCAGCTGCCGGAGTTCCCGGAGTCTCTGTTCCATTACCTCGGTATGTCTGACCGGCTCCCTGCTGTCGATGATGAGAAAAACACCGGCCGCGACGAGAACCAGTGCCAGGATTATAAGAATGACTTCAAATGAGGAAATACGGGAGGCCATAGGTCATTATGAACCTGCCCTGCTATGAAAGGCAAACCGGTTTTCAGGATTCCAGTGCCGCCAGGGCCCGGCTGAAAAGAGATTTGTAATCGATACCGCCGGGAAGCGACGTATCACCGGATTCGAGCCGGCGGCGGAAGTCCGATGTCAGACAGTCCAGGGAGTCTTTGAGTTCCGGGGCAAGGAATGGATCGGCTTTGAGCCGAGCCGGAATCCCGCCTGAAGATAGAATCAGAATCGCCTCCACCTGCTGTACCGGCTCTGCAGGACCCGATTCCGGAAAATTCAAATCGGCGACGACAGCCGATCGCAAAACCGCGTAAATTCCCTCTTCAAGTCCCTCGATACCGTCGTGGACATCCTGCAGGCGGCATAAAAAGGCCGAGGCCGCCCAGCTGACGAATCGATGGGCGTCCGTTCCAACATCGGCATCGAGTTTATCAGGGTCGGTGAAAGAGGCAAAACTGCCGTCCGGCCGTTGAACCGACAGCAAAGACCGTGCATATCCTGCAAGCTGTTCGGGGCCGTAATCCGGCGGGAGCCGGTTTTCGGCAAAGGCCTCCAGAAGGGCGCGTAAACGGCCGCCGGCCGCGGCAAGGTGTTCGTAATCGTCATCTTCGGCAAGGGTGAATTTACGGGCGAGAATCATGGAGGCAATTTTAGGGACACGAACAAGCTTTGACTACGGCTGAAGCTTTAACTGAGAGCAGATTCCCGCACACTTTCAGAGCTGTCGTCACCATATTCAATATAGATAGTCCGCATACGCTCCTTCCCGTTAAGAAAAAGCTCTACAATCTCCGGATCGAAATCAATGCCGCTTCGTTCCTGTATCCACTCCACAGAACGCTCGAAATTCCAGGCTTTCTTGTACGGCCTGGCCGTCGCGAGAGCATCAAATACATCAACCAGACCGGTGATGCGACCCCGGACAGGGATATCCTTCCCCTTCAAGCCGCCCGGATAACCGGAGCCGTTCCATTTCTCATGATGGGAAAGGGCAATATCCGCCCCGGCCCTCAGTATCGAACTCGCCGAATCCTTCAACACTTCATAGCCTATGCTGACATGAGTTTCCATAACTGCACGTTCCTTTGCGGTCAGTCCTTTTTCCTTCAGGAGTATGACATCCGGAATCCCGACTTTACCGATGTCGTGAAGAGGTACAGCCCATCTCATCAGATCGGCTTCCTCCAGGGAGTCACCCCTGAGTTCCGATAACACGGACGCATACATACCAACTCTGGATGTATGCCGGGCGGTTTCAGGATCCTTATGATCCGATACCCGGCTGAGCACATCCAAAGTTTCCCTTTCACGATTCCTGATTTCGATACGGGCCTCGGCCTGGCTATGAGCGATGTGTATCAGACGATTCATGGCCCGTTCGAGATAGTCGGACATCAGATTGAATTTCCTGGCAAGCTCCCCGACTTCGTCGTTTTGCACAGGAGACACCCTTTTCCCGAAATCACGGTTCAGGACAATACCCTGCATATCGTTAATGACGGTTTTCAAGGGGCGCATTGAACGCCTGACGTATAAAAGTATGAATAGAGAACTGATGATGGCGGTAAGAATCACCATGATTGTATAGTTCAGGCGGATGTAGGACAAATCATCGAAAAATGATCTTCGCAGATTGGTTATGTATACGGTCCATCCCAGCGCCGGCAGGTTGAAACCATAACCGAACCGCTCCTTGCCGCCGAATTTTCCATCTATCCAGATATCTTCGGAGTTGATCGGCCGATTGTTGAGGACAGACTCACGGAGCAGCTCATCGGCGACTGAAGCACCGACGGAAAATATAATGTTCAAGTCTTCGTCGACGGCAAGGATCCATTCCCCGTCTTCCCGCAGCATAGTGATCGAGTAAGAACTGATCGAACGCTTCAGGCTCTCCAGATATGCCATGTCGTCCTGTAATTCGTTCTCCAGCAGAAGATTCCACTGCGAGGAAACATGACGTGTCAGATCCTCTGCCTTGTATACCGTGAGCCGGCTCATGGCTTTCTTGACTCCGCGCTCGGCGTAAAGGCCGGTAAGTATCCCGCTCACAAGAAGACTTCCTGCAATGATGGGAATAATGAAGAGAAGCAGACGGGTACTCAGACCGAGAACACGTTTATTTTCCATAATTCAGTTGTTTGGGGGAAAAACCCGGAAAATGTACCGTAAACATGGCATAATTCTATAGGAAAATGGAGCAAAACACATCCGAAATAAATAATCACGATCGCGATCCCGATCAGTGGGACCGTAACCAACTCGACAAAGAACTGGTATTCGACGTTCTCGAAGAAATTCCCGAAGTCAGCAGTGTTGGCCGCTCGGATAAGCTTCAATTGTTCCTGTTGCCTCTGCTGGCACTGATTATCATCGCGGGAATACCCCTTTTATTGAGTCTGACGTCTTTCAATCGTAGTGAAGCGAGTATCGACCGGGATTTTCCGTTTTCCAGCCTCGAAAGCGTCATACTCCGTTCCGCGGTACAGGAAATCAACGACAAGCGCCGCGAAGTGGACCTGAAAGATGTTCAGATCCGGCGTTATCAGGATCGTGTTCTCGGCCTGGATAACAGACTCCGCCTCCTGCAGGGACTGATGGAAGAAACTCTTCAGGTAAAAGAACAGGATCTTCTGGCGGAAATCAACGTCATCGTCGGAGAGGAACGAAGTCGTCTCGAGGGTCTTGGCCGTACGGAAGAACAGATCAATCAGGTATTGGACCGGCTCGTAACAAACCTGGAATCCGATTACGCCGAAAAGATGGATGAATTCCGTAATCAGGATATGAAGCTGTACGAACAGCGGCTGACCGGCCTGCGGAATGAAAGAGTAACCCTGGAAGAAGCCCTGACCAGTGCAGTTGAAGATCGACAGGCACTGGCGAAAGCACTGGATACCGATGAATCCGAGCTGCTTGCCCAGCTCTACGAGGAAAATGAATTCATCGACATCGTGAATGCCGGGATTGATGCCGATCTGGAGATATTGAGGGAATCCCGGAAAGTGGAGATATACTGGTTGGACGAACTTTCCAATCAGTATCTGGGCCTGATCGACGCCATCACCACCGGGGATTACAACCGGGCTGAGGAGCATCTCACATCCCTGGAAAATCTTATTTCCAATACAGTAGCAGCCGAGTTGCCGGGTATCAAAGCCAGGAATGAAGCAGACAGGGAAATTATCCGTTTCTTCTCCGCCAATATGGCATCTCTGGAAAATAACAATTTCTCGGCAATTCTCGCCGAATCAAGATTGCTGATCGACATCGCGGTCAGCCACACCGAAGCCGGTCATTACCAGGAGGCCGATATCGCCTGGCGCAGGGTCGCAGCTCATTGGCCCATGATGGACCAGGTAATCAATGGTTATATGAAAACACGGGACGAATTGGTCGCCGCGGAAATTAGACAATATGCCCGGGTTTCGGAATCATCACTGACATCCTGGGGAACGGGCCTGGAACAAATTCCGGATCCCATCGGAAATGAACTGAAAGGTTACTGGCGCCTGTGGGAAAACATCAATACCCAAAGACTTGAAGCGAAGGAGCGAACCGCTCAGGCCGAATTGGCCATGGAAAGGGAAAATGCTGCCGCCCGATATGACGGACTCAGAAGATCAGAAGATGCAAAACGCCGGGAATTAACCGCTGCCGCTGAAGCCGAACGACAGCGGTTTAACAGCCGGCTGGATGAACTTTCATCAGAAAACCGAATATTGATTGCGGAGTTGAAGCGGATCAAAACCGAACTGACTGGAGTAAAATCGGTCGAAGCTGAGCGAATCGAAGCTCATCGAGATGAGGCTGAGCGGCTTGCAGAAGAAGAAAAAATCGCTTCTGCCGAAGTACTGGTTACGGAAGAAAAACTAACCACAACCAATCAGCTGATTTCGACTCTTGTGATGGAAATCGCCGTACTTGAGACCCTTCTGGCAGACAGCGAGGCCGCCGCAAATGCCAACAAGGTTTCCGGCCGATGGCGGCTTTACGGCATCATCGATCAGATTCTCGATGAGACTCTTGTCATCAAACCACTCATAAACCTGATCCCGTCTGCCGGGTCGAAGATTAGAGTGATGCGTTCCATCGGAGAAGACCGCGTAATTCTTCTCGCCGACGGCAACATCATCGAGGCCGAAGCAGACCGGGCCACAAGTCGCCTCTCGTCAAATTCCAACGGAGCGGAAATCTATGGCTCGCCGGATACCGACGACCTGGTTTATATATTGGCTCCTTAGCAGTCTGTCGGACTTAATCATTCCGGACCGACAACCCAGGAGAGTGAGTACAATGCGCAAGCAAGCTTGAGCATTGTCGAACCGACGCAGGGTGAACCAAAGGTATTTTCGCCCAGGAGGCTGCGAGTCTCGCCTCCTATCCCGCTGCGGCGTTGGCAAAATGCTCATTTAGCCTGGTCGCAAGCTGTGCTTTTGTCGGGATCGTTCCTCGCTACGCTGTGGTACGACCCTTATAGCTGCTCGGCCCTGCATCCTGGCCCAGCTAAACTCCGCTTTTGCCGCCTTGCATCAGGAAAAAATCATCGAAAATCTTCTCGGAAGCCCCAAGTCCGACAGACTGCTAGCTGCGAAGCGGAAAACCGGCCTTATCCAGAACAGTGATAACCTTATCCTCGGCTTCCTTGATGAAGGCGGCATCCAGGGTTTTTTCCGGGTTCCGGAATTCGATATGGAGGGTAAGGGCTTTCCCTTCTTCTCCCAGATCGAATACATCCAGGATGCCTACCGATCGGAGCTCCTTCATCTTCATGCCTTTCACCACCGCGGAAACTTCAACGGCATAGGTTTCGGCAGGGGTGACGACAGTGATATCGAAATCCGATCCGGGGAATCGGTCTAGGGGTTTGAAGACGGTTTTGTCCTTCACCCCCGCCGTTATCACCTCGGTAAGATCAAGAACCGCGAGTGCGGTGCGTCCTTTGATTTTGAAAGCGCGTCCCACCTGGGGGTGCAGTGTGAGAATCACCCCGCGGGACCGGCCCATCACCTGAATGTCCACCATTTCGTGAGGGTGACTGCCTGCCCATGCGGCGGGAATCAGGGAATTCCCTTTCAACGGATCTGCGGGAACCATTCGTGAGGGTAAACCGAGGTATGACAGCAGGCCTTCCATGGTGTCGGCCAGTTCGGCGAACGGATTGGTTTTCGTTTCCTGGAAAACGACACCGATCTGATGCAGATCCCGGGAGAAATTTTCGCCGCCAAGATCCACATAGCTCCGGCCGACCTCGAATATACGAAAGATATCATGTTCTTTCCGGTTGTTCGCCGTAGCTTCCAGGAGACTGGGAACCAGGCTGGGCCGCATCCGGTCGTGCTCGGAGGTGAGGGCATTGGCCAGCACCAGGCCTTCATTGTGAATCGGCCACGAAGCCTTCTTCAGAAGAGCTTCGCCAACCAGCGGGTAGGTCATCACTTCCAGGGCGCGGCCCCGAAGCACCATGTAGTCCTGGGCTTTCCTCGTCATGATTTTAGCCGATGAAAGTCTGAGGGCTTCGATATCGTGAGCGGGACTCACCGGGGTGATGCTGTCGTAACCGATGATACGTCCGATTTCCTCGACGATATCGGCTTCGCATTCGATGTCTTTTGTTGACCTCCACGTCGGAACGTGGATGAGGTGGGTTTTCCCCTTACCGTCCGTACCGGTAACGGCTCCCGGTATTGACTTTACAATGAAACCCAAAGCCTCAAGGATTCCGGTAAGGCGCTTTTCGCCCACATCCTCACCAAGGACGGCGGCAATTCGGGCGGGGCTGGTTTCGATAGCCAGTTCCACAGGATCGGGCATGTTGTCCGACTGGATGCCGCCGACGGCTGTTGCCTCCGGGTTCAATTCAAGAACAAGCTCGAATATCCGAAGCACGGTCTTTTCAAGCTGCCGGCTGTCCAGGCTCTTCTCATAACGCTGGGAAGCGTCGGTCCGCAGACCGAGCCTGGTGCTGGTTCGGCGAATCTCGGCATCGGTCCAGTTTGCCACCTCAATCATGATGCCGCTTGTATCATCGGCCACTGAGCTTTTCAAACCGCCCATAATACCGGCGATGGCCGAAGGATTCCCGGCATCACAGACCAGAGTATCGGAGGGAATGAGTTTTCGCTCCTGCTCGTCCAGAGTAACGAAAGTCTGCTCGTCACCGGCCCGGCGAACGACGATTTTACCGCCTTCGATGGTGGAGCGGTCGAATATGTGATTCGGAATACCGGTTTCCAGCATGACATAATTGGAAATGTCAACGATGGAATTAATGGGTCGCATACCCGCCACGATGAGTCGTTTCCGCATCCATTCCGGACTCTCCCCGATACTCACCCCGTCCACAGAAAGACCCAGGAAGCCTCTGTTGGCCGAATCCTTGTCAACATGAATGGTGACCGGGGGCTTCGCACCGGATTTGTCGATTCTTGCCTTCAGGTTATTCGTCCACGATGTATCGAATTTGTCCTTAAATGGTTTCTCGAAGACCGCGGCGAACTCCCGTGCCATTCCGTAGTGGCCCCAGAGGTCCGGCCGATGAGTCAGGGACTTGTTGTCGATGTCCAGAACCAGGTCGTCTACGGCCCCATCCAGAACTTCTGAAAGCTTGACACCGACCGGGGCATCCGAGGCGAGTTCCAATAGGCCCTCATGGTTATCCGAGAGTCCAAGTTCCTGTTCACTGCAGAGCATGCCTTCCGAAACAATGCCCCGTATTTTCTTTTTTTCCAGTGTGAAGCCGCCGGGAAAACTGGTTCCCAGGAAGGCGTAAGGCACCTTGATGCCTGCCCGGCAATTCGGTGCGCCGCAAACAACCGTAGCCTCGTTACCACCGCCGATGTCGACGGTAGCCAGGTGGAGCTTGTCCGCGTCGGGATGCGGCGCAACGGCCCTGACGGCAGCCACGGTCACCTTACCCGGCATAACCCCGGTGCGTTCGTAGCCTTCCACTTCACAGACACCCAGGGTAATCCGTTCGGATAGTTCCCTGTCGCTCAGGCCCTCGGGGAGGTCAACAAAATCCTTAATCCAGTCCAACGAAATATTCATGTTCTGATGTCTCCCTAGCAGGTGGCGAATTGCCGGCTGAAGTCGATGCTGCCGCTGTGAAGGAGCCTGATATCGTTGATGCCGTAACGCATCATCACCAGGCGGTCCAGACCAAGGCCGAAAGCGAAGCCGTTGTACTCTTCGGGGTCGATACCGCCGTGACGCAGGACGTTGGGATGGGTCATGCCGCAGGGAAGCAGCTCAACCCAGCCGGTCTGCTTGCAGACCTTGCAGCCCTTTCCGCCACAGATGAGGCACTGAATATCCAGCTCGAATCCCGGTTCCACAAAAGGAAAAAATCCCGGGCGAAGACGGATCTCCACATCCCGCTTGAAGATTTCACTCAGCAGCGTTTTCTCGAAATAGATGAGGTGGGCGACGGTGATGTCCCTGCCGATGAGCATACCTTCCATCTGGTGAAACACGGCCTCATGAGAGGCATCGGTAGCCTCGGAGCGGAATACCTTACCCGGCGCCACAAACTTGAAGGGCGGATACTTTTTCTCTTCCATCCCCCGAATCTGTATGGTTGAAGTATGTGTTCGAAGCAGGTGCTTCATGTCCTTGAACCAGAAGGTGTCCTGCATGTCCCGGGCCGGGTGAGTCTCCGGGATATTCAGAGCGGTGAAGTTGTAGAAATCATTCTCAATATGGGGTCCGTCCAGGATGTCGAATCCCATCGAAAGGAAGATATCCTCAAGCTCCCGCTGGACGATGGTAACCGGGTGGAGGCCGGATTCCTTCACGCTCCGGGCCCTCTGGGATCCGGTGAGGGTGATGTCGATCCAGTCGGCGGCAAGTTTTGAGTCAATAATGGTTCGCTCAATGGCCCCTTTGGCCTCGTCCATTTTGCCGGTGAGGCGGATTTTCATTTCGTTGGCCGCCTGTCCGAGGGTTTTGCGTTCTTCAGGCGACGCCTGTGCCAGGGATTTGAGAATGGCGCTCAACTCACCCTTCTTTCCCAGGAAACGGGCCTTCAAGTCAGCCAGCTTTGCCTCGGTATCCGTCTCCTTGAGTACCTTCTTAAAAGAGGTCTCCAGGCTTTTCAGTTTTTCAATCATTTTCCGTACTCCATCATGAGCGCGTCGGTCCGGACAAAATCCGGCGAACGCAGATTGCAGGGCTTATACCCCGACACCGGAATGCAGCCCAAAAAAACGGGCTCCCCCTGTCGGAAGAACCCGTTGCAATTTCAATCTGATTTTCAGTAATCAGGAATGCACGAGACTTCCTCCGGCAGTCGGGCCGGGAAAGATAAAGCTCGTAAATAGCGAATACACACTCCTGAAAGTCATGACGGCATTATTGCAAGGGAGAAGAAGGGGGGTCAAGTGCATGCAAGTTCCCTTCGCGAACCCGCTTTATACAATACGCCGATGGTGAACAGCTGAAGGTCATGCAGCCAGAGGCATTTCGGGCGCCGCCGAACGCCGCGTGCGGCCAATGACTTCCCACAGGTTCGCGAAGCGAACTTCAATCATTCTCAATGTAGCCCGATTTCGGTAGGGATCCCCAAACGAGCGAGAGAAATGAACAAACATCGTTTGAGCATTCCCGAGGGAGAGCAGAGGAGGGCGCCGCAGGCGCACATTGCAGCGGAAATACGCCGGAGCCGCCGGCGGCGGGCACTAAACAGCAGATTGGTAACACCAATTTGCGAATAAGCCGGGAGAAGGCTCCGATAAAGCGCATTGCAGTGGAAAGCCCGGCCCCGGGAAGCAGGGACCGCCCACTTTGAAAATTACTGAGCGAACTTGCGTCGGTATTTTTGAAAAAGCCTCAATCGTCTATCATTATCGCTCTTACTTTGAGGAAATGCCTCAGCAGTTCAGAATCATCTGAGAACTTGATTTTATTTTCAGCTTCAATGACTGGTATGGATCGAGTTAAAAACCTCCAGGCAATATCCTCAGATAACTCAATAACGTTTTGTGTATTCAATGATCTATCGTCTTCATTCAGCTGCCAGGAATCCATCTGACGTATGAGAATCCAGTTTCCTCCTGATTCTCCATTAATTCGGATACTGATTCTTGTACCGTTGTCAGCTTGTTGATCAGAATACCAGTAGGGAACCGCGTGTATAAGTGTATGGATTACCGGCTGAAAATACTTCTTTTCATATAAAGAAGGAGCTTGAACCGCTTCCCTGATCTGTTGTTGATGATGCCACCGCTCAGTGTATTCTCTTGCAATGTCGAACCAATTCTCAGATATATTCTGACCAGACCAGGTCACGGGAAAACAGGCATCAATCATGAGATCCTGAGTCCGAATATACTCTGCTAATTGCTGCTCTATTGTTGTCACCAGATCCATGAGGACTCTCGGGCTTACGGTTGAGAACGCATCAGACCATATGGAATTATTCTGGTCTATCATTTCTGAGAGATCGGAAAATGATATTGATCTTTGTTCATTTCCTTTGAATATTGCATCTCTTTGAATTGACAATCGACTGATTCCGGTTTGGAGAAGATGAGCAACGATGTCTTTTACTTTCCAATCAGGGTAGCAGGTTGAACAGTACCATTGCTCTTCTGTGAGTGAATTGAGGAGAAGGAGGAGTTTTTCTGTTACATCACCGAATAAAGGGCGAGTATCGATAATCTTCATAGTTTACAGAGTGCCCCCCCAACCTTTTCACACTTCTCCTGTAACCCCGTTAAATTCGATCTCCGACCGATTTCAGATTTTCCCAGCGGCCCTTGAACGAAATTAGCAGATTTTGTGACAAAGTTGGGGATACTCACCATAGTTTACCAGAATTGTGACTCAGAGTTCCTCACCTTGTCACATTTTCTTTAAATTACCATTGGTCTTCGGGATATTATTACGTTTCAGGGAGAATCCGTGCAAGAACTCGAGACGGCAATGGCTGAATCTATTGAGTTCTATCTCGATTGGTGCCAGGAAAGGGGGAAGGACCCTGAAAAGCCTTTCTCTGGTAAGTTTCTAATCCGGACCAACCCAGACACTCACAGTCGAGCTGCGATAGCTGCGGCAAAAATGGGCATGTCTCTAAATAAGTATGTAGAAAAAGCCATTGAAGACGAAAATCAATACGTATTGGCAATCTAAAAAACGAAATCGTTCTCTGATATTAAATTGATCCGATGTGCCGAGCCAGGACAGCGAGACTGGGAAAGCCCCGTTGGCTGTTTCCTTTAACGCCCCGATGTTATCTGAAGTTTTGCGTCCACTATGACTTCATTAGCACTCAATTTGACCTTGGCGCCGGCAAAGTTTGCCTGGTGGCAAACCGGCAGCGAAGTTTTTTAAAAACCCATCCAAGACTGTCTTTGAGTATTTGGACATTGATCAGAGCAAAATGTGGCCGCAAGGCCCAAGGAGATACATACTCGAATCTCTGCAGCGGATGAACATCTGTTTTGCTCTGGCAATTTTGTAATAGTGACCTTATCCAGAAATACAAGAATGTACCCCTGAATCCGCGTTGACTCATGTATCTACAGTGTTTATACTAATGATATGGAAGCTAAGATTCAAAAATGGGGTAATAGCTTGGGGATTCGGATACCTATCGGCATTACTAAAGAGCTCTCACTGAAGAATGGCTCTATTGTTGATATCTCTGAAAATTCGAATCAGATAGTCATTAAACCAAAAAAGAAAAGGACTTTAGAAGACCTTCTTTCGCTGGTTACCGATGAAAATATTCACGGGGAGTTTGATTTTGGTAAGCCCGTTGGGAAAGAGATTCTTTGAAACCTTCATATGTCCCTGAGCGAGGAGATCTTGTTTGGTTAGATTTTGATCCGCAGGCTGGCCATGAGCAATCCGGAAAACGGCCAGCAATTATTCTATCGCCTTCTGAATACAACGCAAGAATTGGTCTTTGTGTGGTTTGTCCGATAACAAGTAAGAAGAAAGGATATCCGTTCGAGGTTCAGATTAACGAGAGACGTATCTCAGGTGTCGTCCTCTCAGATCATATAAAAAGCCTCGACTGGAAAGTCAGAGACATCAGATTTATAGAAAAAGCATCAAAAGCTGTTTTAGAACTTATCGCTGAAAATATTCAACTTCTTATTGGAATAGAATGATTCCTTTTGAACAAATCGAGCCATGGACGACTCGACTAATAAACCCGGATAAAGGAGCTGTGAAGTCGATTCGCAAGTTCCTGACAAATGCCGGGGTAAAACCATGACTTACAAAGGATATTCAGGAATCGTTGAATACGATGATGATACGAGGATTTTTCACGGAGAGGTTGTAGGGCTTAAAGATGTTATTACCTTTCAGGGTGAATCTGTTTCCGCGTTGGAAACGGCAATGGCTGAATCAATCGAATTCTACCTGGAGTGGTGCGCTGAGCGAGGCAAAGACCCGGAAAAGCCCTTTTCTGGAAAATTTCTTGTCCGAACCGATCCAGAAGTTCACAGCAAAGCCGTTATCGCAGCATCTCGGATGGGATTGTCTCTCAACAAATATGTAGAGAAAGCCATCGAAGACGAAAATCGACAAGTTCTTGCTTAATAGCCAAGAGGACATTTCCCATCAAGAACTCCCTAGCCCTTTGGCCGAGCCACGATGGCGAGGCTTGATCGCCCGGTCCGTCTATTACCTTTAACGACCCGATGTTATCTGAATTTCTGCGTCCGCCATAGGCGGTTGGCTTTTCTTTTGCCCTTCAACAGCAACACCACGTTTTTCATTGACTGTATCACACCACTTCTCAAATTGCATTTGCAAAAGATATGACAAAGCAGAATTTGGGCGAAGCCCCGGAGGAGCAAAATCCCATTTTGCTCTGGAGCAGATAAACATCTATTAAACACTTTTTTCTAATAGGAAGAGATACTCCTTTACGTGGATACTCCGACCATTGAGATTTCGACTTCCCCTGAAAGTGTTGTAATTTGTTTCAAGGACATCGATCTTACCATATTTTTTTAACAATTTTATCATATCATCCCGGCTGATAAGGCCCTCAGAATTGAAAGAAACAAGCAAATATCTGGAGTCTAAATTATTTACCAACTCTTCGAAGGAGGCATACGCTTTTTTCTTCTTATTGTAGTCGGAACGATTCCAATCTACCGGGATTCCTGACACTTTACTTGTTGAATTAGGCCTAATATTTTCAGCTATTAAATTAAGCATGAAGTAATTTGATCCGTAAGGATGCTGATTGTAAGGTGGATCAATATAGGTTACATCAACATTGTTTATACTTTGTGATACTCGATTCGTATCTCCTCGATGAACTTCGACATCACATTCAAATCTACTAAAGATAGGGAACGGTAAATGAATGTCACCTAAGATTCGTTTTAAAGCGTCTCCATTATTTCCCCCAAACTTCCCAATACCCGTAGACGAGTCTTTATAGAAACCTTTGAAAACACCTGAAGTATTAGCGTGAATAGAAGCCTCGGATAAAAGAGGAGCTAAGAAAAAATGCTGCAATTCGGGATCCACTGATTCGATTAATTTTCTAGCAGTATCTATATAGCGTGAATTTCTGGAAGTGTAAAAGACTCTCTCACCTGCCATTATATTTGAGTCATCTGAAGGAGCATACAGTTTTGTAATCATTCCTTCATCGAGTTGCTTATTCTCCAGATTGAATATTATATCTCTATAGTAATCCTGTAATTCATGTACTGGAATGTCTGTTATATTTGAAAGATAGCATCGGTTTATAATATTTGAGTATAGCTCAAGGTCGTTAGCTATTAACCTTTTCGAATGCTGTTTCAAGAATCTTGCGACTACTCCAGAACCAGAGAAGGCGTCAAAGATGTCGAGTTTTTCTTTCCCCGTACGATCTTTTACAATTTCAATTCCTTGCCCAATGAAATCAAGCAGGCTTCTCTTATTTCCTATGTACGTAATAAGCTGATCTTCTAAAAATCGCCCTTCCTCTTCTATATTGTCATCAACCGCGTTTATTTTCTGTTCAACAGGCATTTTTTATCCTATCATGATTCGGATCATCGAAAAATATGTTCCCGGTGATATTTTAAGAAACTACCTACATGATCATAATCGTCTTCTAAAACGAGATTACTTGTTTACTCAATAATCGCATTAATCATTTCGTTATTAATGTCCAGTACCTTTGATATGAGAACCGTTCCGTCTCCATTAAAAGAAATGAAACCTCTATCAAATAACTTATCATGTAAAGCACATAATGTTACCTCGAAGGGCGAGAATTCGGTGTCCATCACTTTCTAAGGAAATGTCTTAGCCAAAATAAGATAGATTTCCGTCGAACCTTTGCTTGTTTGGAATAGAATACGGCGAATCCGATATTACATATTCTGTAACATCCTTTCGCTTGAAGTAAACTTCCTTCTTTTGATTGCAATAATAAGCCAACTTGATCACGACTTTGTCTAATTACGATTTGACTATCAAAATTCCAACTCCAAAGGTTATTTGAAAAAGCGTTAAACGCCCCGATGTTATGCGACGATTTTCGCCCGCGCCAGCGGTTGGCGCAGCATTTGCCCGAATAACTGCAACAACTCGTTCGCCATTGACTGTATCACATCACTCAGCGACCTGCATCTGCAAATGCTGTGATCAAAGCGATCTGTGGCCGAAGGCCCAAGGGGATAATCGGTAGATTATCGCCGCCGCGCATGAACATCTCATATGTTTAAACCTGTCAACCGAATTGTGTGAATCCGGGATCTATGTATCTATTGCATTTCCGCCTCACCCGAGAGCATCAGATCAGAGCACAACAGGCAATTACGACGATGGATCATTCTCATATACGTGGATTGGTTACCACATGACTCAGCTACATCGTGGAGCTTACCTCTCTCTGTTATCTCAGGATCATCTGGAAAAATATCCGGATGCCGGTTCAGCCGTTTCGAGGATTCTCCTCACCGGCCGGTTATGCCCTGATCCAATGCCCTTGAATGACCTCCTTTCTTATTGGTTTGTGGATAATTCTCTTAGTTTAC
>DAOVYP010000216.1 GCA_030635565.1 Spirochaeta sp.
CGGATTTGAAAAGATTTTCAATATGATCCGGTGACGAAGGGGATCCGATGGTCGCCACCCCCAGAACAGAAGGAAGTTCCCGTGCCGCGTAGAGTGCCGCTGTACCGCCCAGTGAATGACCCACCAGCACTATCGGTGCCATGTATTTATCGGCCAACCAGGCTGCGGCATCGATAAGATCGGTGACCTGTGAACTGAAGCCGGTGGACGAAAAGTCACCTTTGCTGTGCCCGAGTCCGGTGAAATCGAAGCTCATGACACCGAATCCAAAACCGGTCAAACTACGGGACAGCCTTCTGAGTGATGAGAGATCTTTGGAACAGGTAAAACAATGCGCGAGGAGTATGTAGCCGGCAGGCGCAGCATCGGCAGGGAGATCCATCCGGGCCGACAAGTCCTGGCCGTAGCGATTTGTGAATGTAATTTCGTCTTTCATGGCACAAGCTTACGGATAGGGGACTTTGGGATCAAATCCGGGATGCGTCGATTGCGAATAACACCGGGGCTCTATTAGAGTAATACGTGGAGGCACGGAAAACATGACAAAAACAGGACGGGGCCGATTCTATAAAATCACCCCTATCGACGGCTTTGCAAACAGAGATGTGTCCTTGAGCGCCGCATGGTTGGATGAGTTCAGAGAGCGTGTCTTTGATCAGATTGATGACCTGCCTTTTGAGGCACTGGATCAGGAGGCACCGGGAACCGGCCTCACCATCGGACGCCTCGTCCTGCACATGGGCTGGGCCGAGTCGTACTGGATCGGCCGAATCACCGACAGCAAGATTTCTCCCGACCTGTCCGAGTCGCTGTCAGCAGGATCCCTGAAGAATTTCGAAGCGGATCCCGCCCCATCCCTCGAAGCAGCGGAACTCATCGCATTGTGCCGACGGGTCAGGGACGAAATGACGATTCCGGGACTGAAGACTGTAAAAGATGCCGATGCTTCCTGTTGGGAAGATGGAAGCACGTTTCGCGGTGTCCTGGGTCAGCTTCAATGGCATTGGATATATCATAGCGGACAGATCGGTCTTATTCGTTTCGAATGGGGCTCAGACTACACATGGACCATGGGAAGCCCAATGGCACCTGAAGGTTGAATGAAAGAACGCAACTCCGAGTGAGCTTGTACCGATATAAACAATAGCGTGCAGGAAAAAAGATACCGGCCATTCTTCAGGCTCTCTCTCAGCTTTTTACTCGTCCTTGTCATCGGTACCGTGGGATATCGCGCTATTGAAAAGAACTGGAACCTGCTCGAATCCCTTTACATGACCATCATCACCATCACAACCGTCGGCTTCGGGGAGGTGAAATCCCTGTCCCGGCAGGGCCAAATTTTCACAATCATCATCATATTCCTCGGACTCGGCATGGTAACCGCCCTGTTCGCCCGGCTCGGACAATTCATCGTCGAGTCCGGGGTCAAGGATTTATACGGGAGACGCAAGATGACCGATCGGATCAGAAGATTGAGAAATCACTATCTCATTTGCGGTTTCGGAAGAACCGGAAGTTCCATTGCCCGTAAGCTCCACGAATCGGGAATCGATTTTGTCATCATCGACTCCCTGCAGGCCCATATTGATGAGGCGAAAGGCCTGGGGTACAGCGTACTCAATGGAGATGCTTCCAGCGATTCGATTCTCCTTGATGCCGGAATCAACAAAGCACGGGGTACGGTACTCTGTGTCGGCAACGATGTCACCAATGTGAATATCGCCCTGGCCGCCCGGGAGCTGAACAACGAGCAGAACATTATATCCAGGGGAACCAATCCGTCCCTTGAGTATCGTCTGGTGAGAGCCGGGGCCGACTCCGTTGTCTATCCCATGCGTCTTGGAGGAGAACAGATTGCCCGGTCCATCGTCGATGAATACAACAAGGAAAAGGGCGGGGAACAGGGCACATCCTCCAGCATGCTGGGATACGAACTCAGGGTTGTCAGGAACAGTGAAGGCGCTCGAAGCGTCCGGGAGTTCATCAACGAATTTCATGCACTTCGTCCGGTTGCCATACGTCATAACGACGGTGCCATGTCCCATAATCCCCTGCCTGACGACATTGTGGGAGAGAATGATGCACTGCTTCTGTTAATCCACGAAGAGAAGATAAACCGCACTCATCAGGAAATCAGTCGGCTGATCTGGAGCGAGGATCTGAATATCGGTGCTCCAAAAATCGACAAAGAGCATAAGCGGCTCTATAAAATCATCGAAGAACTGCAGAGCGCCGTATTGGACGATCTCGGGAGAGATACCGTCGCCAAACGATTCGAGATGTTCACCACTTATGCCGGAAGCCATTTCCACAGGGAAGAAGCCATGATGAGGGAAAACAGTTACCCGGATCAGGAAGAACATCAGCTGCAGCACGAGGAACTCTCAAGGCAGATAACCAATCTGAACCGTAACGACCGCTTCACATTTTCTGATGAGTCATGGAATCAGATTGACCGCTGGTTCAGTCAGCACTTCCTTGGTGCCGATAAAGCGTTTGCCGAGTATCTGAAGAACCGCTGATGATACAGTACCAAATCACTCTCCTGGGAACCGGAACCAGCATAGGAATACCGGTTCCCGGATGCCGATGCAGGGTCTGCCGGTCGAAGGACAGAAGAAACCGACGCAGCAGAAGTTCAGCCCTGATCGAATCATCAGGGAAACGTATCCTCATTGATACATCTCCGGAATTCCGGCTTCAGGCCCTGGCGGCGGGAATCGACAGCCTGGACGCGGTGTTCTGGACTCATGGACATGCCGACCATCTCCACGGACTGGATGACCTGCGGGCTCTGACCTGGAAGAAACCACTCCCGGGTTATGCCTCGAAGGAAACGGCAGACGAAATTGTCACCCGATTCGATTATCTCTGGAAAAACACACAGCGCGGCGGAGCCAAGGCGAAGGTGGATCTGAAAAGTCTTGCTCCCGATGAATCCATCGATATCGGTCCTCTCAAGGTGATACCGATCCCGGTGATACACGGCAATCAATCGGTATACGGCTGGAGATGCGGCCCTGTGGCCTATATCACCGATGCCAGTGAGATTCCCGAAGAGAGTTATGCACTACTGGAAGATCTGAAAATTCTGGTGGTAGGTGCTCTGCGATTCAAGGCCCATTCCACCCATTTCACGGTGGAAAGAGCCCTGAAAGAAATTAAAAAAATACGCCCGGAAAGGGCGTATTTGACTCACATCAGCCACGAAGTGTCTCACCGTCAACTGGTTCGGGCGACACCCAGCGCTGTGTATCCGGGACGGGACGGCTTACGCCTCCGAACCCCGGGGTAACAGCCTAAGCTTTTACTACCTTGCCCGCCTTGAGACAGCGGGTACAGACTTTGAGGGATTTCGGCTTACCGCCCACCAGAGCTTTGACTTTGAGGAGGTTGGGCCTGAATAGCCGTTTGGTTTTGACACCGATATGCTGACCGGCGCCGCCTTTTTTCTTGGGAAGACCTTTTCGGGGTACATTGTGGCCGGATATGGTACCTTTTCCACAGATTTCACATTTTCTGGACATAGTTCACCTTCTTATGAACACATAGTTTTGAGCGGGACAACATTACCGGAATCCCAAGGTCATGTAAACCCCCGCAAAACGGTTTACACGTTACGGAGTCAGTGCAAATACCCCACGGGCCAGTAACTCGGCGATCTCTCTCTTGCGATCCGCCGGGAGCTCGGCATCGTCCCTGAGCAGACTCGCCCAGTTGGCCTTGAATCCCTCCGGCAAGGTCTCCAGCAGGGCGAGAGAAGCCGTGAAATCCCGGGGACCGGGCTCGAATACATGATTGACGGCGAAGAGAACTTCGATGACGGATTTCATGAATCCGGAAAGGGACAGATTGAAATACAGCGAATCGTCTTTCAGTGACGCCGCTCCGAGGTCACTTAAAAAATGATCGATACGGCGATGGCAGGATTCGGTCCATACAACCCAGAAGGAATCCGGCAGATTGTCAAGTTTTTCCAGTACACCTTTAATCCACTCACCCCTGGTCCAGACGACGCTCCCGGTGGCGATACGATGGAACAGATAAGTACCCCGTTCCTTCAAGAGCCAGGACTCTCCGTCGGTAGCAGCCAGGACGGTATCCACTCTTTCGGTATTCTTGTAGGAAATCCGGATCGGCAGATCGCCCATCATGAAACGATCCTTCATCTTCACCCGGGAGGATTCAAAATACTGTGCACCGGAAAAAGACGTTTCACGCAGTTCCCGACCGGGGATATCCGAATCACGGAACACATCCAGGGTGATGGAGAAATTCGGATCGTAAATATCCTTTTCCACAAAATGCTGCAGAACAACAGCCTGCACTCCGTCCCAATCCTTCAGGACCCCGACGATTTCGTCGACAACTTTCTTGACTTTGACTTTCATGGTGATCTGTCCTTACACAAAACGATCGATTTCAGGGTATAAGTCTACCATGGCCTCCATCGAAACGTCACCGACCAATCGGACTTATCTTGTCAGTGTCAGCGCCCCGCAGACCGTGGTGCAGGCTGCCGGAAATCTCATGGACGTCCTGAAACGCAGCGGTTTGATTACTTCGCCCCTGCCTCCCATAATCCCGATCCTGGAATCCTCCGATATGCCGCCTGTTCCGGTACCCGGTCTGCTCCCCGTCTGCACCGAACCGTTGATTCTCGGGAAGCATTTGTCTCTCGATACCGCGGGAACACAGGATGGCTGGGTTGTATGGCCGGTGGATTCGTCCGGGTGGTTCGACAGCCTGGCGGAAGCACTCGTCCCTATCGGGGTATCGGACCGGGAATCAGAATCCCTCATCTATCCTCTTAGTGGGGGAATCCCTTTGGCCAGAGATTCGAATGGTACGTCGCCGGAGGTCAATTACAGAATCGAAAATGTTCCGGGATGGCGGGCTTTGAATC
>DAOVYP010000062.1 GCA_030635565.1 Spirochaeta sp.
TCGATGGTGTCGCAGCCGGAACCCATGGCGATGATGACTTTTTCCGCTTCGGGATCTCCAACGTAATCAAAGAGATGGTATTGTCGTCCGATAACCCCGGCGACACTGTCCATGTAGTCCTGGACGATTCCGGGAATGGCATCGTAGTACTTGTTGACTGTTTCCCGTCCCTGAAAGTAAACATCGGGATTCTGGGCGGCCACTTTGATAATAGGTTTCTCGGGGCGCATGGCCCGGTCCCGGAACCGTTCGATATATTCGGGTTCGATGAGGCCCTTGATGGTATCGAAAGATATTTCCTCGACTTTCAGAATCTCGTGACTGGTTCGAAATCCATCGAAGAAGTTCAGGAAGGGCACCTGACCCTTGAGAGTGGACAGATGGCTGACAAAGGCCAGGTCCATTGTTTCCTGAATATTGTTGGCGGATATCATGGCAAAACCGGTATTCCGGGCACCCATAACGTCGGAGTGGTCGCCGAAAATGGACAGGGACTGGGCGGAAATGGATCGGGCCGAAACATGGAAAACTGTGGGAAGCATTTCACCGGCAATCTTATGCATGTTGGGGATCATCAACAGAAGGCCCTGGCTGGCAGTGTAAGTTGTGGTCATCGCACCACCGGAAAGGGCACCGTGGACAGCACCGGCGGCACCTGCCTCGCTCTGCATCTCGATGACGTCGACCGGCTTCCCGAATACGTTCTTCATGCCGGAACTTGCCCAGGCATCCGTGTATTCGCCCATGGGCGACGAGGGAGTAATCGGGAAAATCGCGGCGACCTCGCTGAATGCGTAGGCTACGTGGGCAGCGGCGGTATTGCCGTCAATGGTTACCATTTTTTTCTTGTCAGACATGACATATCCTTAATACGTGATACTTGGGATTGAATCCGTGCCATCATATCCTTTAGTACCATGGGGGTTCAATACGCGCTGAACCGGTAGTTTGTGTCGATTTGAGTCTAAAGAAAGCTGATTATATTAGTCAGATTTGCTTGGATTAACCAAAAATTACAGTGCCTGAAGGTCGCTGTCTGTCTGCTTCCTTCGGGTTGATGCCTCAATAGTCTACCGACAGAATCTCATCTCAGATCCAACACAAGATTGTGCAGTTCTTCATCGGGATTGTATTTCCCGCCGCTGAGCTTTCTCAGCAACGTCATCAGATTGCTGAGCGAACCTTCGCCGATGCCGTCGAATTTGAGGCGGTAGTACTTTCCGTTATCCAGACCGACGACTTTACAGCGAACGAAAAAACGGCAGTCGTTCTCATTCAATGAGAGGGTGGCGATCGATCCAACAGGGGGCATTACCGCTCCAGGGGCCCGTACACGAGCGCCAACAAGGGATATGTTGTCGAATATGACTTTCTGCCGGTGTTCTCCGATGATGAGTGTCCCGGGTGCCGATTCTGCATCATTCCGGCGGAACAACCGTTTTTCTTTCATATCATCATTTATACACGAGTTTTCCCTGAAAGTGTTGTTTTTTTTCGGACTGTACGGCCCTGTTATACGGGTGGTAGGATCAGCGATATGAAGCGAGTATTCCGGATATCCATATTTCTCATTATATCGTTGGGGGCGGGAGCTGAAGAACCGGGACCGCTGCCCCATGCAGCCGAATTGACCGGGAAACTCGGGTGGACCCCCGATGAGGCCTTCAGTAAGTTGGGTGCACCATTGAGCATCTTTCCATACAGGGGAACTGTCCCGGCGGAAGATAATGTCGTTTTTTATTACCCCGATCATCTCTACATATTCTGGTTTCAGGACCGGGTCTGGCAGCTTAGGGTGGATGAACGCTGGATCGGCGTTGTGGACGGCCTCCGTATGGGTATGACAATGTCCGAAGTAACGAATCTGTGGGGTCCCCCGATCAACGATCGGGATGAGCAGCCCACCTGGACTCTTCCCGACAGGGGTTATCCGGTACGAATCCGGCTCTACTTTGCTGATGATGGAAGACTGAACGATCTCTACGTTTACAGGAGTGATTGGTGAGCTCTTTATGTCTCTGCCTGACCGCCCCAACATATGATGGAGTCCTGAACCAACTGGAGCAGTACCGGTCCTATATCGACATGGCGGAGATGCGGCTCGATCTCCTGAATCCTTCAGAGCGCCTCAAAGTCCTTGATCTTCCCGGTTTGGCAGGAATCCCCTTGATCCTGACAATTCGGCTTCCCGATGACGGTGGACTCTGGGGAAAGTACGGTGAGTCGGAAAAGGATCGGGATATACTGTTCATGTCGCTGCTGGAATCAGGCGCATGGACTTATATTGACCTTGAGCATGACCGTACCATGGCTGATGTCGCCGCCGTTGCCGATGCCGGCGGGACAAGGATCATACGATCCATGCATGATTTCGACGGGACACTTCTCGATCTGCCGGTATCTGATCTGGCTGGGATGATTCGCAGGATGGCCGAAGGGGGTTCCATACCGAAGCTTGCGGCCCGATGTACGGGCAGCCGTCAGTTGCTGGCGCTGGCACGGACAGCGATTGCCACCGAGTCCGTTGGTGCAAAGGTGATTCTGGGCATGGATGAGTACGGTGCGCCGTCCAGGATACTGGCGGACCGCTTCGGTTCCGTCTGGACCTATGCTTCCGTCCCGGGCGGCCCCGGTGAAGCTCCCGCGGCCGCCCCAGGACAGCTTGATCCGAAAACTCTTGAATCCCTGTACAGATTCAGCGATATCAATAAATCGACACCTCTCTATGCCGTTATCGGTGATCCGATTGCGCACAGCCTTTCTCCGATAATCCATAACGGATGGCTGCGGGGTGCCGGGTTGAAGGGAACTTATCTGCCGATACGTGCCGATGATATCGCCGCGTTGCTTGAAACCTGTGACATCTGGGGACTCAGGGGACTTTCTGTTACGGTTCCCCACAAGGAAAAGGCTCTCGCACTCTGCGATTATTCAGGTTACCCGGCCCGGAGAATCGGGGCTGCCAATACTCTCCTGAGAGCCGGAGACGGATGGCGGGCCCGAAATACCGATGCCGCAGGCTTCCTTGAACCTTTACCCGATGCCATGGGCCTGGGATCAGTCGAAGAACTTCAAGGGAAAAAGGCCCTGATTCTCGGAGCTGGAGGGGCAGCCCGGGCTGCGGTATATGCCCTCATCGATGCCGGAATGAAACTCGTGATACTCAACAGGACCATCGATAAAGCCCGGCGGCTTGCTGAAGAGACGGGGCAAGCCTGGGGACCTCTGTCCGATGAGGCACTGCCGCTTTTGGAGGGCGGCATCGATCTGCTTGTTCAGACCACAAGCGTGGGAATGCATCCGAATGAAAATGCCGATCCGGCACCCTGGTTGAATCCCCGGGAATGTTCTCTGGTATACGACATGATTTATGAACCAGTGGAAACGGTTCTTCTTGCCAGGGCCCGTTCTGCCGGTGTGAGAACCTTGAACGGATCCGGCATGCTTGAAGCTCAGGCTCGACTGCAGTTTGAAATGTTCACCGGTATACAGGCACCTGAATAATTATCAGAGTGTGGAAACGAGCCAGATAAGAATCCCGGACAGACCCAAAGTGCCTGCAACCATGATGCTCAGAACGGTGATGAGGGTAATATCAATACCTTTGAATATTCCTGCTTTCTTCTTACCTGTGTATCTGGTCATTAACGCAGTATAGGCCTTGCATGAACTTCCGGACAAGCACTCGGCATCGGCGTATCAGAACAGTGAAGCTTTGATACGCTTGAGGAATCCAATTTTTCGAATTTTATATCTGACTTCTTCTTCTTCAGGCAAAGTGAGGCCCAGCAGGACATGATCGTCACCGTCTTTTTCCAGTTTTATCGGGAGAATAAGGACCGTTTCCACTGAATTTCCCACGGCCAGTGTAACGGCTAACCGTTCATCCCTTCCGCTCATGGCCGCTTCCACAAGACGCAGTTTACCGCGGTAATCGAGACCTTTGGCGCTCATCACCTCAAACCGCCAGGAACCTTTGCGAATCTGTTCAGGCACGAGAATAATGCGGCGTTCAAGACGTTCCCTGAAAGCCTCCTGCTCCTCGATTGTCAGTGATGCGGAATCGGCAGCCTTGTTCAGGGCAGCCAATATATCCGAAACGTCATGTTCCAGGGGCTTTGTCCAGGGATAGCCGCATAGCACCGGATCCTGGAATTCCCTGTTCCATGGAAGATACGGAGGTGTGGAATCCCGGGCATCCGTTGCGGAAACAGTAGCGGAACCGGAAGGAGTGAGAATGGGCGGCAGCCTGTCGACCCCGATGCTGCGCAATGCTTCCCGCCATTGATTCTCCTCAGCGGGATCGAGAAGCCAGATGCCTTCGGCGGGCCGGGAATAGGCGTATGAATTCAGGATACCGGTCTCTTCAATTATCTGGCGTCTGATACCTTTTGCCTGAAAGACAACACCGAGCTTTATGGTAATGGTTCGGTAGTCGGTTTCCCATTCCAATGCCAGTGTACGCACATTGGGTGGAACGGGGTGACCGGAATGGGATTTCAGTTGGGAGAAGAAAACTTCAGGGTCGATACCCGCGTCCAGACCGGAAATAAAACGGTCTTTGTCCATGCGGAACGTCGTGACGACATCCACCTTGACGGGCTCTGTAGCCAGTGCCAGGTCACAGAATAAGGGCATGCCGGGTCTGAGGGTAATGTCTCCTACCGGTGTCATACTCAAGGGCGGATCATCAGATTCAGGAGTCCTGTACACGTTCCTGTTCGGCCGGCTCAGAAGGTCTTTCTTATTGGCGATCAGATCACCCATAAGTTCCAGATGGGCGATGATGCGCCGGGCTCCCTGAGGAGAAAGAGTGGAAGCCCCCCCAGTGCCCAGTTGAAAAAGACTGGCCAGCTTTTCCCGGGTGTATGCCCGGCCAGTAGGCAGACATTCGGTAACGAGCCGGGTCGCTCTGACGGCAATTTCCGCCGGGAGACTGCGGCCGGCGGCAGCTCTGGCTTTCATGATGGCGCCGCGCTCATAGACACTGCGGGTTTCCATCTCCCGCCATACATCCAGCCTGGGTACCAACTGTTCATCTTTCCGGATCGCCATACCCGCTGCGAGAAGGGCCCGCCCGGCGAGGATGAGTCGTTCCTCACCACGAGCGTCCCGGAAGAGTATGGGGAAACGATCGGCGAGAATCTCCAGGGATTTCTTACGCCAGCCTCCCTCTTTACGGAAAAGCGGAATCCCTTCATTAAGAAAAGCCAGTACAGCATTCAGAAAATTGTCGTCAAACCATGATCTGTGGCTTATCTCATCAACAATTTCACCATCACCGATTACCGCACCGGGACCGAGCAGGCCGGATTTTTTAACGGTTTCTCCTAATGGCGTCAGGGCATAATGCCTGGATTTTTCATCAGTCCGGCTCCAGATCAGCAGACGTTCCTCAAGATTGAGGAGCTTCTCTCTCATGGCCACATAGCGTATTCCGGGGATCATTCTGATGAGGTTCTCTTCGGTCGGTTGTTTGTGAAAACCGATGAATGTGAGAAACAAGGCATCGTCGGGGTTGATATAATCAATAACCCGTCTTGCTACCTCGTCCCGGGCAAAGAATTCCTTCATCCTCCCGATAAGATCGGGTTTGTGGAACGGTGTACTCACCGGGCCCAGATAATGACGGACCACCTCGAAAAAACCCGTATCAGGAAGGGCCGCGAAAACATCCGTCCAGGTTACAGCGCTCATGAGTCCTCCCAGATATCTATTGTGTACCGGTACCCCTGCTCAGTCAGGAATCGTTGACGGTTAACCGCGAAATCCTCTTCAACAGTTCCCCGGGATACCAGAGAGTAAAACCAGGAGTATCTTTCCTTGGGTCTCAGAATACGGCCCAGACGCTGGGCTTCCTCCTGCCGGGACCCGAAGGAACCCGAGAGCTGAATGGCGACTGAGGCATCCGGAAGGTCGATGGCAAAATTGGCCACCTTTGAAACGACGATAACCCGTTCTTTACCCCTGCGGAATTCATCGTAGATCCGGTCGCGTTCGGCATTGGGTGTTTTGCCCGTGATAATCGGAACCTTCAGACGGCCGGCAATTTCCTCGAGCTGGGAGATATACTGACCGATTACCAGGATCTGATCTTCATGCCTGTTGTTCACCAGTTGGAGAGCGATATCAATTTTCCGGGGGTTTTCCGCGGCCAGTCTGATTTTTCTGCGTTTTTCGGCAATTGCGTAAGGAATTCGGGATTCATTCGGCAGGTTGATACGGATTTCACGGCAATGGGCTTCGGCGATCCAACCCGAAGTTTCCAGTTCTTTCCATGGAATATCGAAGCGTTTCGGCCCTACCAGAGAGAACACATCCCGCTCTGCTCCGTCTTCACGTATAAGTGTTGCTGTGAGTCCAAGTCGTCGCACGGTCTGTATTTCAGCAGTTACCCTGAAGACCGGTGCCGGAAGCAAATGTACTTCATCGTAGATAATCAGACCCCAGGAGTGTTTTCTGAATAAGTCGAAATGAGGGAAGGGGCTGTTCCTGTCCTTTCGCCAGGTGAGTATCTGGTAAGTGGCGACGGTGACTGGAGCAACCTCCTTTCGGTCTCCGGTGTACTCGGCGATCTGCTCCGGTTCAAGGGATGTTTTGTCCAGAAGTTCGTTCCGCCATTGATGAACGGCGGCAACATTCGTCGTCAGTATCAGCGTGTGAGTGGCCATCCGGGCCATGGCACTGATACCGACGACGGTTTTACCGGAACCGCAGGGCATAACGACCGTTCCGAATCCCGTACCGGGTTCACCGGTGCCGATAAACGAACGTACTGCGCTGGCCTGATAGTCCCTGATGGTAAAGGGTTTTCCACCCAGGGAGATTTCTCTGAGGGAAAACTTCAGAGGGTCTCCATCCTTAAGGGGTGCCAGGTCGACAATAGGAAATCCGATATGGATAAGCTCGGCTTTGACGGTACCCCGGTCAACCAGCCGTACAAGAAAACCGTCGGCGTCCGGAATCAGCCACCTGGCCATGGCTTTCCGTGCTTTAAGTTCTTCCCGGACCGCAGGATCGTCTACTTCGAGACGAAGCCAGAGGTCGGAATCTGTGGGAGTACCGTCCTGTTGAGATTCAACATTCACAAGACGGAGCTTTCCCCAGCGGGAGAGGATGTCACGGATTTGTGTGATGATGTTTTCAGGAACCGGATACCGACTCCAACGCTTCAGTGATGATTCAACCCGGTCACTTTTCCATTCCGCTCCTGCCGCATTCCAAAGGGATAGGGGTGAAATTCTGTATGTATGGACATGTTCAGGAGATTTTTCCAATTCGGCGTAGGCGCTGATCTCTCCGCGGGATTCCTCAAAAAAATCGTTGTGAACATCGAGAAGAAGGGATCCGTCTCCCTGGACTATAAGCGGTCGGTCGTCAGAACTCATGGACCAGACAGTGTATCGGGATTACGGTGTTAACGGCAACGGCTGATTGACACAAACATTTGATTCATTAGGATTGATATTCGGAGGCGTCCAGATGACGATACGTCTGCGCTTAATCGGTCTTGTTGTAATAGCGAATATCTTTTTGATTTTTTCTCTTGTATATGTAAACATCCGGTTCGCGGAAATTGACGCGATCAGGGATGAACAGCTGCTGCTGACAGAGATGCGGCAGACGCTCAATGCTGAGAGCCGCGGACTGATGGATTTTCTGATATCTTCGTTCAATACAAGCATCGAGGAGTATCAGCTTCTATCGTCCGCCACTGATACAGCCTTTGAAAGCGGCAGGAATAATATCGTAATTCTTCCCGATATGGACGATGTCGTATCGAAGGCACTGGATTCGGTTTTCGGGCTGAACGATCTGATGATCGAACGTCGTGAGGAATATATTAAAAGTGCCGGGCGATTCCGGCGGCTTGCCGATGAGAATTATCCCAATATCCGCGGGGTGTCTGTATTCCGCATCGTCACCGATGAAGTCTACCGCAGGGGAGATTATGAGAAGGTGATGAAAGCCGCAGGGGAATTCGTTATGGCCCAGGTGATTCTCCATGACACAATCACATCCAATATCGATGTCCTGAATCAACAGTTGGGTATCATAAATTCCAAAATCAAAACAGTATCTCGGAGACAGACCCTGGTACTGAATCTTGGTATTATCGGTTTCATTATTTTATCCGTCATTCTTTCTTCAATGATTATCCGAATTATCATCAACAATGTGAAAAGACTTCTGGATGATATTGCTGTTCTGGCCACCGGTGATCTGACTGTCAGAGCTTTTGATTCCGGCAGGGATGAACTGAGCGAACTCGGGGGGAAGCTGAACGGATTCATCGAGACCCTGGGAGACACTCTCGGAGCCGTACAGGCCGGGTCCCGCTCCAATACCCGGGCCTGGAACGATCTTCTGAATGCCTTGGAAGACTCGGCCGGCTCGGTTGTGGAAGGGGAACGGAACTTCGAATCAATACTGGAACTGACCGGCTCACTGGACAGGAGCATCAATGATTCGGCAACTGCGGCAGAACAGATTGTTTTCCGGGTGGACAGCTTCACCGAGATGATCCAGGCGCAGGTGACCATGGTGGAGGAGACTACAGCCGCAATCACGGAAATTACCGCATCTCTATCGAATATGTCCAAAGCCGCCACCAGGCTTGAGACGGTAGCCCGGGATGGAAGCGAAAAAATCGAGAAGACCGGTAATACCATCAGGCGGGTGAGCCGTCATGTGAACGCTATCCGGGAAATGGCGGATGTCATCAAAGGGGTGGCGGATCAGACGAACCTGCTGGCTATGAACGCCGCCATCGAGGCAGCTCATGCCGGTGACGCCGGCCGCGGATTCGGTGTTGTTGCCGATGAAATCAGAAAACTTGCCGAAACCACGGCTGAGAACTCGCGAATTATCAGTGAAAACCTTCGGGTGATAATCGATGATATCAACGATGCCACCGAATCCAGCGTCCATACCATTTCGTCTTTCAATTTGATTGATGTAGAAGTACAAGGTGTTATAAGAAGGACTGCCGAGGTTGAGGCGAGTATTGCAGAACTCGGCCAGGGTGGCGGTCAGGTGATGGAGGCGATGATTGAACTCCGGGATTACACCACCAGGGTTAAGAAAAGCA
>DAOVYP010000208.1 GCA_030635565.1 Spirochaeta sp.
ATCAGTTCTCAGGAGCCGGAATCCGAGGGCCTGGGCAAGGCCCGCACCGCCGTCGTTTGTGGCGCTGCCCCCGATACCTATGGTGATGTCCCGGTACCCGGCTTTCAGGGCGGCCAGGAGTACCTGTCCGGTTCCGTATGTGCCGGTAATCCGGGGGTTTTTTTCATTTTCCGTCAGCAGGGGTAAGCCGCTGGCTGCGGCCATTTCAAGTACCGCTTTGCCGTCTACGACGCCGTAGAACGCATCCACCGGGCGTCCCAGGGGATCCTCGGCCTTCACGGTTACCGTCTCACCGCCCAATCCGCCAACCAGGACTTCCACCGTTCCCTCCCCGCCGTCGGCGATGGGAATTTTCACATACTCGGCGTCGGGGAATACGACTTTTGCCCCCTTCTCGATGAGTCCGGCGACTTTGAGACTGGTATTGCTTCCCTTGTAGGAATCTGATGCGATGACGATTTTCATAATTATTGACCTCTGACGCACTGAGTCTGCATACAGTCTATTTATGGTGGGACGAGTAATCAAGGAGCGGTCGGGCATCATCCCTCCGCCTCAGGGAAGATGTTGCCTTACCCAGTATCCCTGATGCCCATCGCCGGGGAATCAGTCCGTAAATCAGGCCGGCCACCAGCCTGTTGGCCAACCCGGGGATGTATGAACCTCTATTACCGAGCTTCCTCAAAGCGGCTGATGCCACGGCCCGGGGTGACATGACCGGTGCCCCGGGTCCCCGGCCGGTCAGGCTGTCACGGTAACCGGGTGTATCGGTAGCCCCGGCGATGCAGGCCATGACATCCACTCCCTGAGGTTTCGCCTCCGCGCTCACCCCTTCCGCGAGGACGAGATTCCATGCCTTGGTTGCGGCGTAAGCCGATACGTTGGGAGTTCCCCGCAGTCCGGAGAGGGAGGATAGAAGGATAATGCCTCCCCGTTTTCCGGTTCGGCGCCATCGCTCCCTCAGTTCGTTACCCGCTCCATAAACCACGTCCAGAGGAGAGGCGACGTTGACCGAAACGGTACGCCTGGCCGCCTCCAGTTCCAGATCGAGAAATGGACCGATGGGACTGGCCGCGGCATTGTAGATCACCAGGCCGTAGTCCCGGCCGTTCAGGGCATGGTGTATGATGGGCCAGGGGTTGTTTCCGGCCAGATCCAGGAACAGAGTCCCGGTTTCGACACCGTACTTGTCCCGAATCCCGGTGGCTGCATCTTCCAGCGGCCCGGTGCGTCTGGCGGCCAGAAGAAGAGAAAAACCTCTGTCGGCCAATTCTTCGGCGAAGGCTGCACCGATGCCTTCCGAGGCGCCGAGTATCACCGCAAGTGGTCCGTATTTATTATAAAGTGATTTCATTGATTTCTCCCCGGGGCCAGGGTTCCTGACGGTTACTGTAAGACCGGAGAGAATTAAGGTCAATTGGATCGATCAATACTCTGAAACTGCAGAAAACACGAACTTTATACTCTATAATATTCGATTTCAGCACTTGCAGACCCGTATTCTCGGTATTATCATGAGCCTTATGCCTGAAACAATCATTATTGCCGTCGGCGGAAACGCCCTCATCGAAGACCCTCATCACGTATCTGTACCGGCCCAGTATCTGGCCGCCCGGCATTCTGCCGTAAATCTCGGAGCATTGGCCGCCGCAGGCCACAAGCTGGCTATCGTCCATGGAAACGGGCCTCAGGTAGGCTTCATTCTCCGTCGGTCTGAGCTTGCCCGGGGAGTGATGCATGAAGTACCGCTTGATTCCTGCGTTGCCGATACCCAGGGAGCCCTGGGATACAATATTCAAATGGCCATGATGAACGAATTCAAGGCTCGAAAGCTCGATCGAACTGCAGTCACTGTGGTTACCCAGGTACTGGTTGATCGGGGCGATACGGCCTTTGCGAATCCTGTGAAACCCATCGGCGGTTTCATGGTGGAAGATGTAGCTCGACGCCGGGAACAGGAAGAAGGATGGATCGTGAAGGAAGACGCCGGCCGTGGCTGGCGCCGCGTCGTGGCCTCCCCGGAACCGATAGAGATACTTGAACTCGATGTTGTCCGTATGCTTGTGGAATCCGGCATTATCACCGTTGCTGCCGGCGGCGGGGGTATTCCCGTTGCCTTCGATACCAACGGTGAGCTTGAGGGTATCGAAGCTGTCATCGACAAGGACAAAGCCGCCTCATTGATGGCCCGATCCCTGAACGCCGACAGGCTGATCATTTCAACAGCCGTTCCGAGGGTCTGCATTGATTTCGGCAAACCCTCGCAGAAGGAACTGGATGTCATCAGTGTAGCCGAGGCTGAGGCACTTTCAGCCGAGGGACAGTTCGCCCCCGGGAGCATGCTGCCGAAGATTCAGGCTGTTGTGGCTTTCGTGAAAGCCACGGGAAACGAGGGCGTAATAACGGATCCCTCTCATCTTACCGCGGCACTGGAAGGTAATGCGGGAACCCGAATCGTCCCTTAGCTGCGGCGCGTCAACACCGCAGTTGGGCAGTATGTCATTGTTCAGTTCACATCCTTCACTGTAAGGACAATCTTGTGGATAGTACCGGTAAAGCGGATTTCTCTCCGGCCGATGCCGATATCCAGGCCGACATCCGCGTCATAGATAAAGTCCATGGTGACGGTTACTGTATTTCAAGGGGGTGGAATGAGAAAAACTTGATATACACGTGTAATGCACCGAACTATACACGTATAGGGCATTGTATATGCTTACAAAACTTACTCTTACTATCGATCAGGATGTTGTCATTAAAGCAAAAAAGTATGCGCAGGTAAAACATAGAAGTATTCAAAATTGGTTGAAGAATATTTAAAGACAAATTCTGATACTGAAAATATAAGAAATGATGAACTGAAACTGGAAGCTTCTCTGACAAACAGTATTACAGGAATGTTCAATGACGAATATAATGGACAATCATATAAAGATATTCTTGAAGCAGCTTTGCTGGATAAACATTTATGATAAAGAAAATATTCGTTGATTCAGATATAATTCTTGATGTTGCAACCGGCAGGATGCCATTTGTTGATCAAAGTAAAACTGCGTTGGCGTTAATTGAAAATGGATATGCATTGGGGGTAATTTCCTCTAATAGCATAACAAATATCTATTATGTTTTAAGAAAGATCAGCACAAACGATAAAGCAAAGTCATTTATAAAAACAATTTTAAAATATATTTCAGTAATTACTGTTGATCATGGCAGCATTTTGACTGCACTGGACTCAAAATTTATGGATTTTGAAGATGGTTTTCAGAATTATTGCGCATTAAAAAATCAGTGTGATTTAATTCTTACAAGAAATATTAAAGATTACACTTTTTCCGAGTTACAGGTATTGGAACCAAACGAATTTATTGCTCTATATAATAAATAATTTGCTTTATTAATCACAAGGAGAACGGTGTTTCACAGTTAGCAGGATTGATATCAAGGATTGACTGACTAATGTATAGATTCAATTAAGATATACTGAAGGCTTAATATGAAATCCTTCCCCCCTGCTCAATTGAATTTTTTTACCGGTTATTGTCCTGCGGCCCTGCTGCGTAACAGAAGTATCGCCTCCAGGACTCCTCCGGCCACGGCCCGGGCCTTGTCCGAGATATGATTGACATTGATATCGGCACCACGGGGATCCACGTCTCCCACCTTGAAACCCTTCGTCACTTCGATACCCGAGGTCAGCAGACCCCGGAGCTTGCCGTCAAACGGGGCATGGATTTCCACAGATCCGGAGCCTTTACCGGTTACTCGTGCCAGCGTCTGGCCTTCTTTTATCAGATGACCCAGAGTCGCGACGGCCTCGAAGACACCATCGGCGGGGGCACGGAGAACTCGTTCGGCACTCTTACCGGCGATGATGCCCGGTGTGCCGGTGTTGGGCGCCGCAGGTCCTTCAAGAATCACCCGGCCGAGTTCGTGTCCCCGGGCTGTTTCGACGACGGCGTGACAGTCACCGTCGGGGCCGGCGGTGAATCCCGGTCCCAGGGCGATAACCGCAGGTGCCATGTCCCGGCGGGTTCCCAGGTTTTTCTTGGCCAGAACCGCATCCACCAGAACCGCGGGTTTGAGTGTTTTCAGGCTCCTGCATTCCGGATCGGCCAGAACCGGAATAATCCCGTTTTCCAGAATCTCGTAAGCATTGGCGATATCCGAAGCTTTCCCGGCCTCGATTCCTTCTACAGTCACGCGGCCGTCTGCCATGGCGGAAGCGAAGGCCACGGTCCGGCGAATGACCGTCGGCTCGGGAATCTCCAGAATCAGCACCCGGAAGCCGCAGCGCCTGAGCCGCCATGCGACACCGGTGGCCAGATCCCCTCCGCCCCGGACAACAACGAGATCTTTGGACATGCCCTGCAGCGGCAGGCCGCTTCGACCGCTTCGGAATTTGAGAATTTCGGCCATGACGCTCACGGCGATCTCCTCCGGTGTTTCGGCACCGATATCAAGCCCGACGGGGGCTCTCAGTTCCGCGATGATGTCTTCAGATATCCCTCTTTTCCGAAGAGTTTCCACCGCAACGGCCACTTTGCGTTTGCTGCCCAGCATCCCGAGATAGGCGGCGCCTGAACCGGCCAGAACGCCCAGGGCCCGAATATCGTCATCATGGGTGGCGATGACGGTGTAGGTGTTCCCGTCGATTTCTGCATCGGCGATGGCGTCGATGAGGTTATCGGAGTGGTGAAGGCTCCGGGCCATCGGGAATCGATCGGCGCTGCAGAACTCCTCCCGGCTTTCGGCCACTTCCACGGCGAATCCCAGAGGTGCCGCGGCCCGGGCGATTGCCAGATTCACATGACCGCCGCCGATGAGCAGCAGCCGGGGAGGGGCCTCGGTGACATCGATACGAACCACCATGGCGCCGCCGCATTCCATACCCGCAGCATCCTTTCCCTCGGGAGTCAGGCTGCGCCTGACGGTTCTCGAGACTCCGTCGGCCAGGGCCTCTTTCGCCTCTTCCATAACCTGGGCTTCCAGGGGACCTCCGCCCACGGTCCCGACCGCGGTTCCGTCG
>DAOVYP010000327.1 GCA_030635565.1 Spirochaeta sp.
GCATACGGTGCTCAGGGGAAAAGGAGTGCCCTGCGGGGCACGGCAGTGCCTTACAACAGGGGAATCGCCGATCTGCATTACGATGGCGCCAGGAATCGCTGGCGTCTGACGGCATTCGATCCTGAAGACACTCATGACGGACTCAGAGAAGATCTGGACCGTTTCTATACCGCCACCACCTGGGCGGAAATTCTTCTCAAGACCCACGGAGCAGGTGAAGATTCGGCTGAGCTGTTTAAATTGTCATCGACCGCTTTCTCCATGCTTTCATCTTCATCTCCCCGTGATATCCAAAGGCTGAACGTCGGATTTCTCTGGCAATTCCTGGATATTGAGGGAGTACGGCCGGATCCTGAGCATTGCGGCCGCTGCGGCAGGGTTCTGGTGATCGGTGAATTCGATGGACCGGCGAGGTTTTTGCCCAACGGTCTGTTGACCGGACCTGAATGTGCCGAAACCCGATGGCCGGAAATGCCTGACGGGGCCAGACGATGGCTATCGGCAATCTCCGGGAAAAACCTGGAGGCCGCCGTGAAAATCGGCCTGGTACCGGCGGCGGTGACGGCGGCGGAGAACTGGCTTCTCACCATCATCCAGACCCTGCTGGAACGGCCTTTGCGCAGTATCCGGAAATGATTCCCGGAGTTCTCCTTGGCCGGAGTTTATATGGTATTCAGGAAACTGCCGACATCCATCGGAGAGCCGACCATGACATTCTTCTTTGAATCATAAGGATAGACCGCGCCAACCGGAGCGACAATCCAGCTATGTGTGGGATTGAGATTTTCCAGAGCAAACCAGAATCCTTTCCCGACATCCGGTGCTCCTGAAGCTTTGAATTCAATACAGATCCGTTCCCTGCCTTTCTCCAGGATGAGATCGATTTCGTTACCCTTTTCTGTACGGTAAAATGACGGTCGCCAACGTGGAGAAATCGAAGCCAGGATATTTTCCATGGCAAGACTTTCCCATGACGATCCATAAGTCGGATGAGATAACAATGTGTTCTGGGATTCGATTTCCAGCAACGAGTGCAATATTCCTGTATCACGGATATAGACCCTGGGAGATTTTACAAGTCGTTTTTTTATGTTTGAATGCCAGGGCTCAAGGACTCTTACCATATAGGTCTGCCTGAGTATTTTGATATATTTCTTTACCGTATTCCCCGTTATTCCCAGCGACCCGGCCAGTTTTGAATAATTCGCTACCTGGCCGTTACTATGGGCCAGCATAACCCATAGTCGATTTGCCGTATCCGTATTGATTGAAAGTCCCAGAGCAGGAATATCCCTTTCAAGGAAAGTCCTTGTGAAATTAAGCCTCCAATCGAGACTGGCTTTCTCGCTACCCGCAAGATAACTCCTGGGAAAGCCTCCCCGGAGCCAGAGTTTCCTGTCGGTATCGGAAAATCCGACATCCCCTGTTTCCGACAGCAGGAACGGCGTGAGTTCGAGAAATGAGATCCGTCCGGCCAATGATTCGGAGCTTTGTCTTATCAATTCGAGAGAGGCGGAACCGAGAATGAGAAACTGTCCATTCCGATTGCGTCGATCAACTTCATACCGAATAACCGGGAACAGGTCGGGAATTCGTTGAATCTCGTCCAGGCATATCAATTTTTCTTCATTCAGGCGAAAAAGGGCCTCAGGATCCCGGAGCTGCCGGATATCCGCTGGACGTTCAAGATCGAGGAACATTGTATTGCTTTTATTGTTCAGATATATTCCGGCAAGTGTTGATTTCCCGCATTGCCTGGGACCCAGTATTGCTGCAATCGGTGATGATTCCAAGTTTGATGCGAGTTTTTCAGATAATTGCCTAGTGATTAAACCTCTCATATCTTCATTATCATTACCGATATGAGAAGATAAAATAAGTGCCGGAGTACCGGTATATGTCAAGATAGTTGAAGTATGCTCTTTGAAATATTTATAAGGCTTTTGCCTCTTTCATCCTGTTGATTGAAATTCTGGTATCAGCAGAAGGATTCAGATAAGCAATATGCTGATCCGGCAGCTGGTAGCTGTTTGACTTTTCAGTTGGTTTCCGCATTGACTTCCGGTGAAATTATTCCTGGTAATTTTCGCGGATTATATAGAAAAGGCAGCCTATTAAGAAATTCAGAAAAGAATTTGTATGTACAAAAGCCATACAACATGTTAAAGTAATATCAAATGAGAATCGAGTGGAATGAAGAGAAAAATCGACATTTACAAAAAACCCGCGGTATTTCATTTGAAGTAATTGAAGAGTTGATATGTGACGGTTCTGTGATTCCTGAACCTCATCCAAATCAGGAAAGGTATTCAGGTCAAATAATTCTTATTTTTCAATATGAATCTTATTTGTGGGTTTGTCATGCAATAGAATTGGATAGTGGATTTTTTCTTAAAACAATCTTTCCGAGCAGGAAAATAAAAAAGGAGATGGATGATGAGTAATAAAATCAATGATCTATATGATATCAAGTTTTTTGATGAAGACGAAAAGCAAGAAATTCATGAAATCGAGACAAACTGGAAAACCGGAAACAAATTTCCCTCAAATGAGGAAGAGCGGATAATGGCAAAGCTGAGAGATTCCGCGATAAATTCCAAACAAAAGAAAGATAGTAAAATTACCTTTCGATTACCTAAAGACGATTTAATTGGATTAAAAGCCAAGGCAAGGCATGCGGGAATTGACTATCAGCCACTATTAGCCGCGATTATTCATAAATACGTGATGAATGAGATTAAAATCGAATTGTAATTCATTACTCCCCCGAAGATCGGCAGTATTGAGAGAACTTCAATTGAATAATATTTTTATTCAGAACACTTGCATACGATATTGGAGGGGGGCATGATGGAAACCGATGAGAACCTTTCTGGCCGTCTCTCCACCTCTGGAATCAGCCCGGGAACTCCATGCGGCCAGAGCCGTATTACGTGATGCATGGAGCGGCGTGCGGTGGGTGAAGCCGGAAAACTATCACATTACACTTGTATTCCTCGGGGAACAGGAAGATTCCCTGATTGAGAGGATGATTGCCTCCGTTGGACCGGCCATTGAAGAGCAGGAATCTTTTGATATCACTTTCGAGGGTGTCGGCTGCTTCGGTCCTGTCAGCCGACCGAAGATTCTTATTGAGAAAGTGGGACAGGGCCGCGATGGTCTCAAAGCCCTTTATGAGGCGCTGCATCCAGCTCCGGGGAACTTTCGGCCTCATCTCACTCTGGGCCGCCCACGACGGCGGGGATTGGAAGGACCAGCCGGGGACGAACTGTTGCCGTCTGCGGCGAAAACGGATAACGTGAGAACCTTCCGGGCGCGAGAGGTCATTTTATTTCAATCAATTCTGCATCCCGAGGGTGTACAATATTCCCGGATAGTGTCATGGCCATTGAAGGAGGCTTTATGAGCAAATCATTAAGGACCGTCGATATCATTGCGGATAAAAGGGATTCCAAATCCTTAAGCGAGAAGCAGATTTCAACGTTCATACAGGGTTATGCGGACGAAAGTATTCCCGATTATCAGGCCGCCGCCTGGTGCATGGCCACATTCCTGAACGGCATGACCCCCGAAGAGACCGGCTACCTGACCCGGGCCATGATTAATTCCGGCGAAGTTATCGATCTCTCCGGC
>DAOVYP010000404.1 GCA_030635565.1 Spirochaeta sp.
AGCACAGGAGTTTCAGGATTGTCTCTGGAATCCATCGTGAACGCGGAATCGATTGAAGAGCTGACGGTACTCACAGCTTCCGCCCCTTTCACATCCGTCATCGAAAAAGCGTTGCCTCTGGTGGTAGAAGAGCATTCGATGTTTTCTCTCGAGATAGCTCTGGACCGCTGGTATTATGCGTTGTTGAAATCATCGGCCGCAGCCTTGAATACACGGGATCAGATGATTGCCGAACGCCTTATAGGTATCGAAATCGATACAGTTAACGTGAACTGGATTGTCCGGAAGCAGGCGTTCTACGCCGGTGTGGACAGGGGGGGCGGAATAACACTTCTCAGCGGCGGCTTGCTGGCGAAAAGCGGCGTTCTGGAGAACGCCTTGTCGTCGAATCATCCTGCCAGACAGCTGTCTCGTTTGTTCGGAGATCGGATGGGCGTCCCTTCGGAGCTGCCGTCGCAAGATGAGGATGCTCATGCCGGTTCCACCGCCCGTTCGTTGGCGTTCCTGGAAAAACTTCTGAAACAGCAGCTGCTTTACGAATGCCGCCGCGTCCTTGGAGGCTATCCTTTTACCATTGGTGTGGTTCTCGCCTATTTTGCCCTCATACAGCAGGAAGCCCGCCGCATCATTACGGTTCTCAACGGTAAGTATTATGAAATGGCCCCCCGTCAGCTGGAGGCCCTGCTATGATTTTTACCGGACGAATGGTGTACCTGACGGCTGTAACTCTTCAGGAATATTCCGAAGAGCTTTCAAAGGAGCTTTTACGCCTGGGTCTTATGCATTTCGTGGATATCAGGACCATTGATCCTGTATTCAGCAGCGAGAACGCAATCTCAGTCCAAAGGGAAGATTCTGAAGCCCGTCAAAATGTTCTGACAGTCACACGGAAGCGCATCGAATCGATACTGAACGTCGGAGGTTTCCCTCGTCCGACGGTGAGTGAATACGAAAGAGACGACGACGTTCCGACTGATAAGCACGATTTGGATCGAATGGCGGAGTCATTCGAATCACGGATCGACAAAATACGGGAAAGTCAACGGAATCTTCAACAACAGATAAACAGGCTGGAAGATGTCCGTCGTCACATGAGTGATACAAACGGCGGCCGTTTTCCGGATTCAGGCGGTATCTCCAAGGGCGGCGCATTCCTCCATGTACATACCGGTTCGGTTCCTCTCGACAGACTTGAATCCCTGGAACAGAAAATAGCCTTGTATCCGGCGGTGCTCAGTCGCGTAGGCGAGGTAGGCCAACGCTGTTTCATAGTTGTCGTCGGGATGAAGCGGAACAAGAATGATCTTGAGAAGATTCTCAAGGACCATGAATTCAGTCTGCAGGATATCCCGGAAGCTTCCACCGGGGAAACGACACATGATTTAGACGCTAAACTGTCCCGCCTGAAAGAGGAACAGAGGGAATATGCGGAGTCAGTTTCTGAACTCGTAGGTAAGAGCCGGTCGGAACTTGATAGTATTTGGAGGAACTTACGCGTCCAGGAACTCCAGCGAACCATAGAGAGTCGTTTTGCCGAAACCAAATGGGCTGTCGTGGCCTCCGGATGGCTCCCGGAATCTACTCGAAAGGGTGTCCAGACGGCACTTGTGAGGGTTACCGAAGGCCATATTTCCCTGGAGTGGCATGAAGCCGCAGAGTTTCTGAGCAGTAATGTGAAGGGTGACGAATTAAAGGATAACCTTGAGGCACCTCCCCGGGTTACGGTTCCCAGCCGATTGGCCAACCCGAATTTCCTGAATCCCTTCCAACGCCTTGTCACCAATTACGGCATACCGGCTTACGGCACCGTCGACCCCACGTTCCTGGTGGCTCTTGCCTACCTGGTTATGTTCGGTTTGATGTTCGGCGATGCGGGGCATGGGCTGGTACTCATTCTCGTCGGTTTGGCCGGACGAATATGGACTCGAAAACGGAAAGGACTCCCGTTGTCATCAGGAGGATTGGCTTCCTCAATTCCTTTCCTGTCCCGCCTGATGTTATGGTGCGGCTCCGCTGCCGTCGTTGCCGGCGTTCTCTTTGGATCGTATTTCGGGATGTCCCTCCTGCCGTCGCTCTGGTTCGATTACCACGGTGTCGTGGCGGGTCATATTGAGGCGGGTCCTGTCCAGAGTATTTTCGATATCCTTCGTATTACGATTTTCTTTGGAATCATCGTCATCGGGTTGGGGCTTCTCATCAATTGGGTAAATCTGATCAGGCAGAAACGCTGGTTTTCCCTGGTATTCGACAACAGCGGCGTTTTGGGTGGAATTATCTATGGTGCCGGCATTATTATCGCGTATCAGTTCGCCACCTCAGGATTCCGTAGTCTGCCCGACAGCCCCATCCTTTTTTGGATCATCATCACATGCGCCATGATCCTTTTCCTCAAGACGCCGTTGAAGGAGCGGGGCGGAAACCCTCTGTGGTGGCTCATGGAATGGATTATAAGCCTTCTGGAAATATTTTCAGGATATCTGGCGAACACACTTTCCTTCATGCGTGTGGCGGGACTCGGCATCGCCCATGTCACGTTGATGATCGCGTTCTTCCAGATTGCTAAAATGGCCTCGCCGGAAGGATTCAATATCTGGGCCATCATGATAATGATACTGGGGAACGCCTTGGTTATCGCCCTGGAGGGTCTTTCCGCAGGAATCCAATCCCTGCGTTTGAATTATTATGAATTCTTTTCCAAGTATTTTCAGCCCTCCGGGGTTGAATACAAACCGATTTCTCTGGAGGAAATATGAATCAGAACCAAGCTATCTTCAAACGTCGTGTCGTAATGTCGATGATCTTTATCGTCTTCGTTCTTCTTATAATGAGCGCTATTCCCCTGGTGAACGCCGGCGCCCAGGCCGTAGAAACCGGAAAACCCGCCATTTCCCAGGAACAGGCCGAAGTGGCTAAATTCGGCTTCATTGCCGCTGCCGTGGCGTTCGGTTTCGGGGCTATAGCCGCAGGTATCGGCATCGCCAACGTTGGTGCCGCCGCTATGGGGGCTATCAGCGAAAAGCC
>DAOVYP010000489.1 GCA_030635565.1 Spirochaeta sp.
AACATCTGGCGCTGGAGTACCATAACGACGCACTGAAACGTCTTGAAACCCTGGCGGAGAGTTCATATCTGTCGATGCTGTTGACGGATGGAAACAGGGATGTCGGTGATATCTGGCGGGAACTGATTGATGTGGCGCCTTATGTGAATGCGATTCAGATTGCGGGGGAAGAGGGCGGCCGGATGATGGGAAATCCTGAACTGTTCCTTCTCACCGAAGAATTATCCGAATATCCCACTGATGGGCCTCTGCCCAGGAGAATCATCAATGGAAGAACTATTCTCTCATGGCAGCATCTCGCCGGAAGCCGCCGGGTGATTATTTCCACCCTTCTCGCGGAAGAATTTGAAACGGATGTCAGACAGATATCCCTCGCTCTTGATGAGTGGAGGCGCTACGATCGAATGGAGAGAACCTTCAGCGGTACCCTGGCCATTTTCGGTCTGTTCCTGTCCGGCCCTCTCATCATGATGGCACTTCTCACGGGTATGGCCCTGAGCGACAGGGTTATCAAGCCGCTTGTGGCTCTCGGCGAGGCCACCGGTAAAATTTCCGAGGGAGATTTCAGTTTCCGAGTACTGGCTCCCAAGGATGATGAACTCGATTTTCTCACCGAGTCGTTCAACAGAATGATCAGCGAACTCGAGGTGAGCCGAACCAAAATTGTTCAGACGGAAAAGGTGGCGGCCTGGCAGGTTATTGCCCAGAGGCTGGCACATGAATTGAGAAATCCCCTCACTCCGATAAAACTGTCGGCCCAGCGGGTTCAGCGAAAATCCATAGAGGGTACACTTGACGAAGAGATGGTGAAGAAGTCCGTCGAGCTCATCCTGAAGGAGGTGGACGGACTGGATAAGCTTCTTCAGGATTTCCGTGAGTTCGCCGGAGGTGGTCCGCCGAAGATAACGACTCTCTACTTGAGACCCATTCTCGTGGAAACCGTAGAGAGATTCAGGGCCGTAGAACCGACAATCGACTGGAATCTGGTTCCCGGTGACGATGATCTGCCTGTACTGGCCGATTCCATGCAGATCCGTCAGGTTCTGGTGAATCTCCTGAAGAATGCCATTGAAGCCGGTTCTACCAAAGTTACCGTCAGGGCTGATATGATACAGCGAGGGACAACGCCATACGCTCGCATGCTGGTGCGGGATGACGGAGAAGGTATCGCCCGGGAACGGGCTTCATCGGTATTCCAACCGTATGATTCGACCCGGGATCGCGGAACGGGACTCGGACTGGCCGTGGTTCAGCGAATTATCTATGATCACCGCGGCCGTATCTGGTTTGAGTCGGAGTCGGGCTCTGGAACAGTTTTCTATATCGACCTGCCGGCGGGGGAGGGTACATGAGCTGCATTCTTATAATCGATGACGAGCCTGCCATTCAGGATGTTCTGGGAGATATCCTGCGTGATGAGGGGTATGAAGTCTTCATTGCCCAGGACGGGCTCGAAGGTCTGAGACTGCTGAAGATTGAGCCGGTTGATGTCGTTTTTCTTGACGTATGGCTTCCGGGCAAGGGTGGAATTGATGTCCTGGAGGAGATTAAAGCCGGATGGCCGGACGTCGAAGTGGTGATCATTTCAGGTCATGCTACGGTGGAAACCGCCGTACGGGCTATAAAACTCGGTGCATACGATTATCTGGAGAAGCCCCTGGATCTGGGGCGGGTGGTGACAATCGCCCGGAATGCGGCCCGGCTGGAGGCTTTGAGGCGGGAGAATGCCGCACTGCGCCAGGGACAGTTTCTGGAAGATGACATGGTCGGGGACACCGAAGGCATGCGTCGGATCCGGGAAATTGTCGAGCAGAGCGCTTCATCGGACTCACGAATGATGATTCTCGGTGAAAACGGAACCGGGAAAGAACTGGTAGCCCGGATGATTCATAACCGCAGCAGACGATCGTCCCGACCCTTTGTCGAGGTGAACTGCGCCGCTATTCCGGACAACCTTATCGAGAGCGAGTTATTCGGTCATGAAAAGGGCGCTTTCACCGGTGCCGTTGCCAGGCGTCGGGGAAAATTTGAAATCGCCGATACCGGAACCCTGTTTCTGGACGAAGTAGCCGATATGACACTGGAAGCCCAGGCCAAAGTACTTCGTGCCGTTCAGGAAATGACTTTCGAGCGGGTCGGCGGGGAGGAGCAGATCCATGTGGATGTCAGAATCATCTCCGCGACCAATAAGGATATACGACGGGAGGTGGAAGAAGGCCGGTTTCGGGAAGATTTGTATTTTCGCCTCAATGTGATTCCCATTTCGGTGCCGCCTCTGAGGGAACGCCAGGATGACCTCCCGATCCT
>DAOVYP010000456.1 GCA_030635565.1 Spirochaeta sp.
ACCGAACCAGAGTATTACCAGTGGCAGGAGCGCCAGCCCCGGCAGAGGGTGCATGAGGGAGGATACCAGTGACAGGCATGAAGAAGCGGCACGCCCGGTTCCGGCTGTCAGCACCAGAATCATGGCCAGTAGTGTTCCGGCAGCCAGACCTGCGGAAACCAGTGCCATGGACAGGAGCCATCTCACAACGAGTCGGCCTCCAGTAATGCCATGTACGAGTTCCGTGAACATTTCGGCCAGAGGCGGCATCAGCAGCGGATTGACTCCGAATGAGCGGCGGATCAATTCCCATATTGCCAACAGGGCGATAACCCAGAACAGGCGCAGCCGCCTGTCCATGCGTTTATCAGGGGAGAATGAGTTCATGATCCTGCAGATTGTCATTGAGATATCCCCGTTCATTCATAAATTCCCGGAACACGTCCATACCTGCGATATCACCACCGTATGAAAGTGTGCCGGAGAGCAGAACCTTTTTCAGCTCCATTTCTTCCATGCGGTAATGAGGAGCCAGAAATTCAGCGGCTTCATCGGGATAGTCATTCAGCCATTCGGCTCCCCGGCGGACAGCCCGGCGTATACCCTCGACGGATTCGGGATGGGATTCAATGAATGCATCCGAGAGAACCGCGATGATAAAAGTGAACTCACCGCCGAAGGCCGTCTGGCCGTCCAGGATGAGCCGGGTATCAGACGATTCCAATTCCTTCTGCAGATAGGGGGGGGATGTGAAGTGAGCTTCCACCTCGGTTCCCGACATGAGGGCGTTCATGCCGTCCGGATGGCTGAGGGTGACGAGTCGGTTGTCGAATGCCGCCGCATCGCCGAGTTCCTTTTCGGCGGCCATGGCCAGAAGAATGTGCTGTATACTACCCGGCTGAGGTAGGGCTATACGTAAATCTTCGGGAATATCGGCGATGGAGTGGATACCGGAACGGATTGTAACCAGCCCCAGTTCCGCCTCGGCGATAGCCGCTACGGCCGTCCATTTCATTCCACGGTCCTTTCCAATGAGATATGGCGGAATACCCATGAATCCGCCGTCGAGACGATTGGCCAGTATGGCTTCCCGGATGGCCGCGGCATTACCTGCGGTCTGCCACTTGAAATCAACACCGGGCAGCTCTTCTTCAAACCATCCCCGGAGGCGGGCGGCGGTGACCGGGGCATATGCCAGGCCGTATTGTTCGGTGAGTGATATCGTCTTGTTTTCCCGGGTGCAGGACAAAAGGACCGTTAACAGTAACAGAGCCGGGATCAGCTTGAATCTTTCATTTAAGTTCATCGGTCAGCTCTCGATCGGGATTCAGGGCATATCCTAACGTGTTACGGATCAATTGACGACCCTCCCGGTCCTTCAGGCTGATTCGGGGCCAGGTCCGGCGCAGTATTCTGTTGACCTCCGCTGGTGAATCCCCATGAACCACCATGTACGCCGCACGCTGAACCGAATTCGTCGGGGGACCGATGACGGTTCCATTTGCGAGCAGATAGCGGAAGGATGTCACCCCGGGAAAGTTTCGAACCGATCTCTCCTCGGCAGTGGATGCGATTTCACCCGGTCGGCAGAATATCAGCGGTACTGCGAAAGATGCGGCGCCGACGGGGAATCCGTATTCCGATTTCTCCGGATCGGCATACCCTTTCTTGGCTCCGCAGATGAGTATCTCAATCAGATCGGTCCCGCAGACCGGCGGCAGTGATATATCCTCATAGGCCCCTCCCAACCTCGCGGCGGTCTCGTTGACGAGGATTTCCGAATCGGTGATGAGATACTGGAAATAGAGCGGGCCGTTCTCAATTCCGAGGGCTTTCACGCATTTCCGGGTCAGTTCCCGGATTTCATTGCGATGGGATGCCGCGTAAGCAGATGGGTAGCGATGGGCCATGCAAAGTCCGATATGAGGGAAAAAATTCCGGGTTACCCGATCGGTGACGGCCCAGATGCTTGTCTCACCATGGTATACCCAGCCTGAAACGGTTATCTCACGGTTTGGATGGTATTCCTCGACAATCAAGCGTCCTCTTCTGGACCATTTCAGGGAAGCATCTCTGTATTTCAGGAAATCATCAGAGGTTTCCAGCTTCACCACACCTCTCTGTCCCTGACTGTCAACAGGCTTGAGAACCATGGGTGTTTTGAGACCCTTCAGGACTTCAACACTATCACCGGGTCCGGCAAAACGGAATCCCGGGGTTTTGATACATGCCTTTTCAAGGAGCGGCTTCATCACTTCTTTATCGGTTACCGCCAGAGCCGTTTCCGGGGATATAAGAGTCGGACATCCCCGAGCTTCGGCGGCCCGGGCCGCCGCCAGCACCGGTTGGTCGGTGCCTGCTGTGAGTACGGAATCCACCATGAATCGTCTGGCGGATTCAACGGCCGCTTCGGAATTGCAGGTATCGGCCGCTACGAACTCATCAGCCATGAATCGGGCGGGGCAGTTGACATTACGGTCCTGCAGTACGACACGGATTCCTTTCTCCTTGAGGCGCCGGATAAGGGACAGCTGACCGGAACCGCCGCCGAGGATGAGACAGCTCTTATTCTTCATTGAGATGTCACCTCGGCGA
>DAOVYP010000220.1 GCA_030635565.1 Spirochaeta sp.
CTCCCGGTACCCGGATAACCCTGGATAATCCTGAGGATTACGCCTTTCTTAAACGCCTGTACAAAGATCTTTACGCCGGAGTTCCATTGGATCTGGACGTCGTGGTTCCATATCTGATGCAGAGGGCGGCACATGCCGGCTGAACGGTTTTTCTTCCGTCCCCTGATCCATAAAGGATCCGGTTCAGGGCATTTGAGACGCTGCTTCGATACGGCCGTTTCCCTCGTCGGCCGGTCGGCTATCTTCCTTGACATATTGGATCTTGCCGAAAAACCCATGGAAGAGTGGGCTGAGGAAATCCCGGGATTTCCCGGCGATATACCGATCTATTCGAGTTCTGAAGTCTTAATGTATGGGATATCAGATGATTTAACGGCCATTTCCGGCCCGGCCCGCCCCGGTTTTTTTAAAAATCTCATCATCTTCGACAACAAGGTCAGCCGGTTTGATCATGTGGCCATGTGGATGGCCTTCGCGACTCCAGTTCTGCTGGATGATGACGGTCCGGCCCGTAAAATTGCTCCATTCGTCATCGACAGCATCCCGGGCCCGAGGAACAGCGAAGCCAATATTTCCTCACCCTCCTGGCTGAGACTGCCCGGCCGATGCCGAAACCCGGATCCGAAGGGATCGATACTGGTGAGTTTCGGAGGTCATGACCCTGCCGGCCTGACTTTCCCCATTGCCGAGGCTCTGATAATGCGGGCCGGCGTGGATCCGGGACGAATAACGGTCACTCTTGCTCCAGAGCTCAATGCCGACCGGCTTCCCCCGGGAGTCAGGATTCTGGACGCTCCGATAAACCTGAGGGAATATCTGGGGGATTTCGGTATGGTTTTCTGTTCCTTCGGCCTGACGGCATGGGAAGCCATTGCCGCCGGCTGTGCCGTCATAACGGCCGAACCGACACGGTACCATGCCAGGCTGTCCCGGAAACTCGGGTTTCCCGGTATCGGAAATATCGGTTACCTTTTCCAATCTTCTTTACCCACATATCAGGAGATGAGGCTTGTCAAGCTGATGAAATCTCCTGATACCATCGTTCGCGCCGCCAACAGACTTACGGCAGAGCTGGACTCCGAGGGCAGGGGGAACAGCCTCGCCGCTCTGTATGAATCACTGGAAGCCCCCATACCCCATTGCTCCGCCTGCGGCTGCTTCCTGCAGCCGGTTATCGCCCGGTTTCCCCGCCGCAGTTATTACCGCTGCAAGACATGCGGTATGACGGGGCTCTATCGTTTTGAACTCAAGGATGATGAATACGGATCGGCATACTTTCAGGAGGAATACCAGGATCAGTACGGACGCAGCTACCTGGAGGATTTCCAGTCCATCAAGACCATGGCCGGACCGCGACTTGACACCATTTCCCGAAGGGCAGAGAGCGGCGGATCGCTGCTGGATATCGGCTGCGCATTCGGTCCCTTCCTGGAAGCTGCCGGCGAGGCCGGTTTCCGCCCCTATGGTATCGATGTCTCAGTCGAGGGAACCGATTATGTCCGGAACGTGCTCGGTATACCGGCGGTTTCAGGTAGTTTTCCCGACGATAATCCTGCTGCAGCCTTCAATCTGGAAGTATTCGATGTCGTATCCCTCTGGTATGTTATCGAACATTTCACCCATCTGAGATCGGTTTTAGAGGCCCTGAGCAGACTGCTCCCCAAAGGGGGAGTACTGGCACTATCCACGCCTAACGGCTCCGGTATTTCCGGGCGCCGCTCCTACCGTCGTTTTCTGGAAAACAGTCCTCACGACCACTACACCGTCTGGAATCCCCGGGTCGCCAGGCGTCTGCTGACCCGATACGGTTTCAGAGTGTATAAAATCAGGGTGACCGGGCATCATCCTGAACGTTTCGGCTTCACTGCACGCACCGGCGGGATTCTTTTCGCCGCCATCGACCTCGCCAGCCGTCTGTTCGGTCTGGGAGATACATTCGAAGTTTATGCCGTCAAGGAAGCCTCTCTTGGATAGGAGTCTGTCGAACTTAACCATTCCGGACCGATTTTTCGCCCAGGAGGCTGCGAGTCTCGCCTCCTATCCCGCTGCGGCGTTGGCAAAATGCTCATTTAGCCTGGTCGCAAGCTGTGCTTGCTGCTCGGCCCTGCATCCTGGCCTGGCTAAACTCCGCTTTTGCCGCCTTGTATCGGGAAAAAATCATCGAAAATCGTCTCGAAAGCCCCAAGTCCGACTGACTCCTAAAACCGTATTCATCCTGGGCTGCGGCATCATGCAGATACCCGCGCTGAGAATCGCCCGGGATATGGGTTGGCACGCTGCGGCCGCCGACGGAAATCCTGAGGCCGAGGGCCGGAATCTCTGCGACAGTTTCTACCATGTCGATCTCAAAGATACTGAGGGTCTTATAGCTGTTGCCCGGGAAATACGGGAGATGCGAGGCCTGGAAACTGTGTTCACCGCATGAACCGACTTCTCTCTTTCGGTGGCGACGGTGGCTGAAGCTCTGGGACTGCCGGGACACAGTCGTCAGGCCGCCATGCTGGCTACCGACAAGGTTCTGATGCGCAGACGGTTCAGGGATGCCGGTGTTCCCTCGCCGCTCTTTACCGAAATCGGCCCCGGTGATGAGGCTGTGAGCCTGGCCGAATCGATCCCCGGTCCCTGGGTGGTGAAACCGGTGGACAGCATGGGAGCCCGGGGGGTGGTACGAATCGAAGATCCGGAACAGCTTGCTGAGGCCCTGGAGGCGGCCAGGGGGTATTCCAGAAGCGGCCGGGCCCTGCTTGAGTCTTTCATGGAAGGCCCCGAATACAGCCTGGATGCCCTGGTGGAAGACGGTCGGCTTATTCGCTGCGGACTGGCCGACCGCCATATCGTCTTTCCCCCCCGTTTTATCGAATTCGGGCATACCATACCTTCGACCCTGCCTCCTGAAATCGCAGACGCCCTCTGGGATACTTTCGACAGGGGAGTGCAAGCCCTGGGGCTCACCCGCGGAGCGGCCAAAGGGGATGTGATATTGACAGAGGAAGGTCCCATGATCGGTGAAATCGCGGCCCGATTGTCAGGAGGCTACATGTCGGGCTGGACCTACCCTTATGCCAGCGGTGTTGAGCCTGTCCGGGGAGGCCTGAGGCTTGCCGCGGGGCTGAATGCCGCCGTACCCGAGGCATCGAAATCACTCATCTGTGCCGAGCGCGCCCTGATGGGAATCGACGGAACCGTCAGGTATCTGGACGGGAGGGAAGAGGCATGCTCCCTGCCCGGAGTCAAGGATATCTTCCTGCGCTACCTTCCCGGTGACCGCCTGTCGTTTCCCCGTAACAACGTGGAAAAGGCCGCTAATGTCATCGTAACCGGAGGGGACAGGGCAGAAGCGGAAGCCCGGGCTCTTGCGGCTTTGCGGACACTGCGCCTGGAACTGGATCCCCTGGATAACAGCACCGGATTTTATCTCGATGCCGAGGGGCCGTTCCCTCCCGATGCCTTCGAAACGACAGGGGAGGGTGAGCTTTCCCTGTTTCTGGATGACCTCTGGCGCGCCCATGTTCCCCGGCCTTCCCGGGGATGCCCGGTATCCGCAGCCGTGATATCCTTTCCCCCTTCATCCCGGTCAACCGATTATACCGGACGCAGCATCACGGATATCCTGGAAATCCTGACCGGTGAAGGCCTGATTCAAACCGGCGGTGCTCCACCGGAAAGCCCTGATGTACTCTCGGATTTCTGGAAAGCCCTGATTCGGGGCGGTCTGCCGGGAGTAAGGTGGTACCTTGAACACCGCAGTTGAAAAGTACAGGGTCCCGATTCACAGAGTCCTTTCGCTCTGTCTGGCCGCGATTCTCGTCATATTCATTCCCTCCGCCGCTCTTGCCGAGTCGGTTACTCTGGAAGATCTGCTTCTACGGACCGGTGCGACACTTCGCTGGGACCCCTGGCGTCACACGGGAAACCTGAGCCGTGACGGAACAGTGCTGGTATTCAGGTCCGGAGACCCCTGGATGATACTCAACGGTGAAAAGCTGATTGTCACCGGAACGGTTATCGAAGAACAGGGAAGCCTGATTTTTTCAGCTGAAGCGGCGGATACTATCCTGGGGATATTCGGTGTGGATATCGATTCATCAGCCTCCTACATGCTTTCAACCATACTCATCGATCCCGGGCACGGCGGCAGGGATTCGGGTGCCGGCAGGGAATGGCCGGTTGACGGCATCGGATATCCACTGACTGAAAAAGATATCGTTCTGGAAATCAGTCTCAGGCTGGCGGAAGCTCTGCGTGAGAGGTTTCCCGATAAACAGGTGCTGCTTACCAGAGACAAGGATGTATATCCATCACTGGAAGACCGGGTATCCCTGGCCAACGGCGTCGAACTTCAGCCCAGGGAAGGCATGATTTACCTGTCCATTCATGCCAACGCCTCTCTCAACCCCCGGGCCGAAGGCTATGAGGTATGGTATCTGCCCCGGGATTACCGCAGGACTCTCGTAGATCCCGGTTCACTCGGCGGCAGCGGCATTTCCATTGCCCCGATCATCAATGCACTCTGGGAGGAGGAATTCACCCATGAGAGCGTTCGTCTCGCGGATATGATTCTCAAGGGATTCGGCGAATCCCTGGGCCCCGACATCCCCAACAGGGGGAGACGTGAGGAGAGCTGGTTCGTCGTCCGTAACGCGAGGATGGCATCGGTCCTGGTGGAAGTGGGCTTCATAACCCAGGAAGCGGAGGCCCATCGGCTTCGCCGGCCTGAATACTTGAGCCGGATTACTCAAGGAATCTATAATGGAGTAACCGATTTCGTCAGTTATTTCGAGAGCAAGTAGATTTATTTTTGACCAGGCAGCTTAGCCGGTTTCTCACCGGTCCCCTCATGCCCATTTCAATTCTGGTGGCGACATTTCTGATA
>DAOVYP010000341.1 GCA_030635565.1 Spirochaeta sp.
CGGCTAACCAGCAAATCGGGGTGATTCTCCTCGGACCGAGAATCCATTTCTGCCTTTCAAATAGAATTTCACTGTCACCCCCCAGACCCGAGGTGAGCATGTCCACGGCCTTTACGTGGGTATCCCACTCACCGATGCGGGCACCGTCATCACATATAGAGACACGGCCATTCTCCAGGAATCCGATATCCGAGGTTGTACCACCGATATCAATAACGACCGCGTTTCTCATTCCGGTGAGGAACATGGCACCGGCCATACTGGCTGCAGGCCCGGAAAGAGCCGCCTGAACGGGATATTCACGGGCATAGCCTTCGCTCATCACCGCTCCGTCCCCCCGGACCACAAGGATGGGTGCCTTGATGCCGGTGCCGGCAATAGAGAGTTCCATCTCTTTGAGAAAATCTTCCATTATCGGCATCACACCGGCGTTCAGAACGGCGGTGGCGGCACGCACGGAGAAGTTCAGGATGCCGGAAAGCTCATGTCCGCAACAGACTTCCATTCCCGTTTCATCACGAACAATATATTTAACCCGAAGCTCCAACTCAGGGTTCACCGAACCGCCGTATCCTGAAACGGCAAAAGCCCCGGTATGAAAATGGGATATCATATTGCGGACAATGGAGCGAATCTCATCAGGATCGACATCTTCGGTGACATCGCCGCCGATGGTCATCCTGCCGCGGATTACACTCATGGGTTGGTGTTTCAGATTCTGCGCTGCCTCACGGCCGGTTGGCATGAGAAGGAGTCCCACCGGACGTCGATTTGATTCGACGACGGCATTGGTAACCAGTGTGGTTGATATGGAAATCAGGTCGATAAGACACATGTATTCATCAGGAAGCGAATCAACAGCCTTTATGATTCCTTCCGAGTATTTCCACTTCGTGGTGAGAGCTTTGGCTTTGGCCATCACACGATCTTCTTGAAAATCATAAATTACAGCGTCGGTGTATGTTCCGCCGGCATCGATCCCAAGACCGATGCGTCTTGATGGCCCGGGTTTTATACGACTATCAACGGGTGCACCGTTATCGGAACTGCCTGTTGTGAATGTGATGTTTTTGTCCAGTGGGGCGGAGCTCATCGTATTCGGCTGCATGCCTGATTTTTTCATTATCAATACATTAGCGCCGGATATCTAATGATTCAAGAAAAATTACCACATTCTGAAAAGCTCTACAGGCTCAGACGTCCTCTTACACCGAAGATACCGATGACGGACTGATCGGGATTGTTCGCCGGGTTTATCACCACCTGGATATCCGGAGTGATGGCCAGGTTTTCCGAGAGCTGGATCCTGTAGAATAACTCGCTGGTGAACTGATCCATTTTACCGCTGTCCGAAGAAGAGCCCAGGTTAAAGCCGATTCCCGCGACGTCATTGGATTCACTGAAATGGTATCCGACACCCGTGCTGATTGAAGCTTCCAATAATGCGCCGCCGCCGCTGGAAAAGCCCCCCCGCAGAAAGGGAAGCCATTTATCGTCGATGAAATACGCTGCGGATATCGAAATTCCCCATCCCGCTTCCACCGGATCCACAACGGTCTTTTCATCGGCATACCAGGCCGTGATGTGCACATTGTCCAGATAACGGCGTTCAAAAGATGAAATCCAACCCAGCTCAATGTGATAAAAGTATTCATGATTGCTGAAAAATGTGTCAAAACCGGCTTGTTGGGCATTACCATTGGCGTCCGCCAGACCGGCTACGATGTAGATGTTCTCCGATGCTGCGGCTCCGACAGCAAATCCCAAACCCTGGTTTGGTGCCGGTATGGTGGGACTGGTAAGGAAAGCCAGGTTCAGAAAATGGGTCCAGGGATTAATCAGGGCATAAATATCGATATAATCCGTTGCATCCACGACTCCGACAACGAAATTCAAACGCCCTTTCAAGGTACGCTGGCTCCAATAGAGGTTGGTGATTCCGAATGTGGAATCAGAATATGCTCCGTATGGACCGGCTGTAATACCGTGATACCCGAGATTCAACAAGCCGAACATCTGAGGAGGCGTATCGAAACCCAATCGATGACGGCTCTCCACTTTGAATACCAGAGAACCTGTATTACCGCTATCCAATCCAAAAAACGTCCAATTGGTAAAGAATCGGAAGATGCCTCCTGCCGATCCCTGCTGGGCAGCTCCATAACTATCGCTTGCTCCCATCAGCACGACACTGTAATCCAGGCCGAAGGACAAGCCGATGCTCCGGTTGACCTTGTTCTTGAAACTGAACCAGGGTGCAAGGGCCCTGTCCATGAAGTTCAGCCGAAGCAGGGGTTTGGATTCCTGTGAATCTTCGTTGAGCTGTGCGCCGGTACTGCCGGGGCCGCCGAAGGCCGGGACATCGTCTTCCTGAGACCATGTCAGAGTTATCGGGCCTGTAAAAAGCAGTACCAGGATGATTCCTATTCCCAGTGATTTCCCGTCCATCATTGGACTTACCCCCAGAACCGCGACACTCAATTAAGCTGCACGTTTCGATTTATATGATACCGGGCTCTCATAGCCAAGAGAAGAATGAGCCCGTTTGCGATTATAGAATACCTCAATGTATTCAAACCGCAAATCTTTTGCTTCTTGTCTGGTTTTGAAACTCTGATAATAAAGCCATTTGATTCTTTGTTCATGGTGCTGTCAGGCACCCGGACGGAGCCCCTCGGGGCCTGTGGCAAGACGGGACGCAGCTCGTCGCAAAACGACCTTCCGCCGGACGACCACACCGAATCGTGATACAATCAGTGGTGGACGCCATGCGTAATACGATCGGCCCGACACAATCCCGCCGCCCGGCCCTTCTCCGCCGTGTGCTGGCGGCACTCATGTTCATTGGGTCGGTCTGTCCCGTCGTTGGTCAGACCGGAACAACCGGAGAGGATCTGAGTACTTCCCCGGCTGCGGCGCCCCTGCCCAACGTCTACTGCTTCAGCGGCAGTCCGCTTCTTCTCCAGGTGAACGTGCCGGACCCGGGGCATTTGCTTGAGTCGATATCCATCGAGTCCGCGACAAGCTCCATTTCCTACACGGTTCCCCGGGAGCTGGACCGCGATGCGCTTCAGATCTACGTAAATCCGTTCCTGAGTCCCGGACTCTACGAACTCGAGATCACTCTTCAAACGCGGAGTGGCGCCGAGAGTCGGAGTCGGCTCGACGTAGGCTTCGTGGACTTCGTCTGGGGCAGGGATAATCTGAGCTTTGGCAACAACACCAAGTACATAAGCGTGATCGGCACCTTTGGCGAGGTTCTTGCGGAGTGGCTCGACGCTCGGTTCGGTGTGGTGGACGAGGCCGATGTCGTCCTGCTCGTCAATTACATGTACGGGCTCTTTGGACAGAACACCGGGCGCTGCTACGCCTTCTCCGGCACGGAGGTGCGCTACTGGCGCTGGCCCGAGCTCCTGCCCTCCTACTACGACTCGGCCCATGATCTCCGGGGCAATGTTACGCGCTACCAGCACGAAATGAACTTCCTACAGTTTGACATGGTCTTTGATCACTTTTACGCCGGCCCGGGCACCGAGCAAGTCCAGCACGCCATGAACTACGAGCAGA
>DAOVYP010000145.1 GCA_030635565.1 Spirochaeta sp.
CCCGGCCAGGGATGCGGCATACTCGCTTCCTGCGGTGAAGATGAGTTTATCAGCCATGTCGATCATGATTCCGGCCTCGACATTGATCTGCATGGCGTACTGCTCCATGTAGATACTCACCCGGCTCTCGAGTTCGGTCTTACTGAGAACCTTGTGCTTCTCAAAGATTGAAACGCATTCGTCTTTCATGTATTCGGGAAGGGCGTAGACGGTGGCCGGGATGTTGGGCAGCCCCCGCCTTTCAGCTTCAGCGACCCAATCGTCGGTATAGCCGTTGCCGTTGAATACCACCCGGCCGTGTTTATTGTAGGTTTCCCGGGTAATCTTCCGGATTTCGGCGTTCACGTCGGAAGCCTTCTCAAGCCGGTCGGCGAAGCAGTCGAGAATCTCGGCCACGGCGGTGTTGAGTACCACGTTGGGACCGGCGATGGACTGGCTGGAGGCTACCATCCTGAACTCGAACTTGTTGCCGGTAAATGCGAAGGGACTGGTCCTGTTCCGGTCGGTCATGTCTCTGGGGAGCCTGGGCAGGGTGGAGACGCCAATTTCCATATTTTCACCCGATCGTCCCGGGACGGGTTTGCCGGCGGCAATGGCTTCCATAATTTCGGTGAGCTGGTCGCCGAGGAAGATGGAGATGATGGCCGGGGGAGCCTCGTTGGCGCCCAGGCGATGGTCGTTGCCTGAATTGGAGGCCGAAGCCCGGAGTATGGGGGCGTAGATATCCACGGCCTTGATGGTGGCCGAGAGGAAGAGAAGGAACTGGGCGTTGCTTCGGGGATCATCTCCGGGTTCCAGAAGGTTCTCCCCGTCGTCGGTGGCCATCGACCAGTTGTTGTGCTTCCCCGATCCGTTGACCCCGGCGAATGGTTTCTCGTGGAGCAGTGCCTCCAGACCTTTGCGTTTCGCCACTTTTTTAATTGTTTCCATTACCAGCTGGTTGGAGTCCACGGCCACAGAAACCGGGGCGTAGATGGGAGCAATTTCGAACTGGTGGGGAGCCACTTCGTTGTGCTGGGTTTTGGCGGAGATACCGAGTTTCCACAACTCGAAGTTGAGTTCCTTCATAAAGGCGGCCACAGGTTCCTTGATGGCGCCGAAATAGTGATCGTCCATCTCCTGACCCTTGGCCGGCAGGCAGCCGAACACGGTGCGGCCGGTGAGCTGGAGGTCGGGCCGCTTATCAAAGCAGTCCTTGTCGATGAGGAAGTATTCCTGCTCGGGTCCGGCGGTGGTGACAATACGCTTCGCGGTAGTATTGCCCAGGGTCCTGAGGACACGTATGGCCTGCCTGCTCAAGGCTTCGGCGGAGCGGAGCAGGGGAACCTTCTTGTCCAGGGCTTCGCCTGTGTAGGACACGAAAGCTGTGGGGATGCAGAGGGTGAGATCGCCGCCCTGTTCCTTGATGAAGGCGGGACTGGTTGTGTCCCATGCGGTATAGCCCCGGGCCTCGAAAGTGGCCCGAAGGCCGCCGGAGGGAAAGGAAGATGCATCGGGTTCTCCCTGGATGAGCTCCTTGCCGCTGAATTCCATGATGACGGTGCCGTCCCCCTGGGGGGAAATAAAGGAATCGTGCTTTTCCGCGGTGGATCCGGTGAGGGGCTGGAACCAGTGGGTGTAGTGGGTGGCACCCTTCTGGGTCGCCCAGTCTTTCATGGCACTGGCCACGACTTCGGCAACTTCCAGGGTGAGGACTTTCTCGCCTACCTGGACGGCCTTCACTTCTTTATAGATGCTCTTGGGAAGCCATTCCCGCAATGACTTGTCGTTGAAACTGCTGCTTCCGTAGATGTCTTCGACGCCTGCTGATGTGTAATCGATCTCATTCATGTTCTTCTATTTCGCAAAAATCGTGCCAGTCAGCCGCTGGAGTTTGAGCCGGGTTTGGATGACCTCTGGCGCAAAAAGCTACATTCCTGTAGGAATTGGTTCAGAAAGCTACCGAATTGTAGGAAATAAGGCTGCTCTGAGGAAAGGCTTTCGGTGTTGTTATGAGCAAAAATCCAGAATATCCAGTTCTTCCGAATCCTCCGGTCAGCCCCCGAATTCATCATTCAGTCGGGTCCTGTACCACCCCGTAAGGGCAATAACCCTGTTGGTGAAGGAGTTTTGCGCCCGGCTGATGAATGATTTCACATCCCGGGTCCGGGCGGACATCGTACCGTACATCAACAGGCCTTCTTCAACAGGCACGACGATAAGGTGAATCTGCATGTTACCGGAATCCACTACCTTGATGATGCCCTTGTATCGCATCGGGGTGAGATTGATGATATCGGCGGCAAAGGCATCCGGGCGTGCGAGGAAGGTCATCTCCGACTGATTATTGCCGAAGGTTTTGTCTTTCTGATGAATGAGAATTGTATCTTCATCCGGTATTACGGACACGATTGAGTCGGGGAGGGCGTCTTTGGGTTTTTTTATATCGGCGATAACCCACGACTCCTCGAAGAGCAGCCGCATTTCACCACGGGAAGCCGAGAAGTATTCGAGTCCCTGCAATGTACTCACCGATCGGAGGATGTTGTAAAGAATCAGCTCACGCTCCTCCGTCGGTGTATTCCTGTAGTTCACCGGTAATTCAGCGATGGGGGTGAAGAACAGGCCTTCGATACCGATGTTCAGGTCCCCGACTATCATCTTCCGGGCAATGTTGGCGGTGAGCTGGGTGTTCGGCAGCAGCCCCGGGGAGACTCCGTCGGCGTGAAAGCGCAGAAGTTCGCCATCGGTCAGAAGCGAGGAGCGGTCTTCGGCGGAGATTGAAGGGAGGGTATCGCTCAGGGCGGGGAGACCGCTTACGCTTTGGGCAAACCCGGGGAGGGTGGTCAGAATAAGAAGCAGAATTGAGAGGCTATAAAATCTACGATACAGCATGGGCATCAAGATACCGCTTGTGGGAACCTACGACAATTCCGATGCGATGATTTCGAGTTTTTCCAGGAATCGTGTGTGGGAATCGGAGAAGTGCGCAATGATGTCGGGAAGGCCTCGATTCACTGCCATCAATTTCTCTTCATTCAATCGTCCCTGATAGATGTTGCGGAAAACGTGTCGAAAGCTTCTCAATTCATGGAGAAGCGGAAGATTTTCCGGCTCCAGCAGTGTTGGGCGGATGTCAGGAATATCAAGAGCCATCCGGTCGATCAGATTACGATGCCGACTATCCTGATCTATGCTGTTTTCAAAGAATTTGGCGATTCTCAGGAAGTAATTCTCCATGAGGTTGTAAGTATTATGGATGGTATAAGCCAGGGCGGCCCAGTCGAATTCATCGGGTTCAATCTTCTCGATCTTCCGGGTCAGGAGGCGGTTCTTGTCCAGAAGATTCCTCAGGAGATCAATATCCGCTTTCATTTCGGAGAAGAGAAGAGAAGAGAATATGATGCCTGATTATGCTTCATAGAGTACTTGTCCCTTATCCAGAACCCGCCGTCGTAAATGTTCCGGAAGAGTCCCAATCTCAACAACATCAACCTTGAACTCGGAATCCAATGCGATTGACACTATTTGAAGATATCGGTCGGATTCCACGGCCAGATCGATATCAAAGTTTTCCGATGATACTGTATTTTCCGCCAGAGAGCCGAAAAGAATCACCCTTTTAAGCTGAGGGTCGATTCTCCGGAATTGTTTTGTCAGACTCCGGACTTCGTTCATGGCTTTGGAAACGCGAATATTCAGGAGTCTTTGATATTCAACGAGACGTTCTTTTTCCGCTTTAATAATGCCCTTTATGAGCGGATCGCCGGTCCCCTTCATATCAACAGTATCGGCACGGAGATGTTAAATTGTCCAGCGATCTGATCCTCGTGCGCCTCGGATTATTTTTGTCCCCGGCCTGAAGCCTTATTCAATAGATCGAAGAATCCCGGGAATGTGACATTCGCCGCTTCGGCACCTTTGTAATCACCACTTCTTCTCATTCTCTGTTTCCTGCTGCCTCAACTTTTTAATGAATCCCGGAACAGATTGAACTTCGATGATTTCAGACAGCGGGAAGCCGTCGGTACCCGGATAGAGGATATAAAGCTTATCCAGTTTGAGATTCTCCAAAGCGGAGTACATCGATTTTGTAGCTCGGGGTGCTTCGGATAACTTGCACTCGATACCGATTCTCTGTCCTTTTCGGAAGAGGAGCAGATCGATTTCGGCGCCGCTGTATGTAGACCAGAAATACCCGTCGTTTCCCGGAGTATTCCGAAGTATCTGTTCGATGACAAAGCTCTCCCAGGAAGCCCCTGCTTGAGGATGAGCGAGCAGGGAATCGTAGTCCTCTATTCCCAACAGCTGATGGAGGAGGCCCATGTCCGTGAAATATATTTTCGGAGATTTCACCTGTCTTTTCTTGAGATTTTCGTACCATGGCTGGAGCTGTCGTATCATGAATGTGGATGTGAAAATATCGATATAGGACCGGATGGTCTTATCGCTCAGTCCCATCGACCCGGCAAGTCCGGAGCTGTTCAGAATCTGTCCATGGCTGTGGGCCAGCATGGTCCAGAACCGTCTCATGGATGATTCGGGCACATGAATACCGAATTGAGGCAGATCCCGCTGGAGGAAAGTTCGTATAAAACCTTCCCGCCAGGCCAGGCTGTCATCTTCCGAATCGGCCAGGAAGGACAAAGGAAATCCTCCTCTAACCCATAGTGTGTTCAGGTTCGAAAACCCCACTTCGGGAAGATCGAAACCCTGAAGATCGATGAATTCCACCCGTCCGGCCAATGATTCCGATGTGTTTCGTATTAATGAGGGAGAGGCGCTTCCCAGTATCAAAAACTGCCCGTTTTCGGTCGATCGATCGGAAAGAACTCTGAGAATCGGAAAAAGTTCCGGGGTCTTTTGAATCTCATCGATGATTACAAGGCCCGAGAGACCGCTCAGGTAGAGTTCCGGGTTCTGTAATCTCGCGCGATCCTTCGGGGACTCCATATCAAAGAAATTGGATTTCCGCTGAGATGCAATCTCGTGAGCCAATGTTGTTTTTCCACATTGACGAGGGCCGAGAATTGCAGTGATTTTCGAACGGCTCAAAGACCGGTCGATCGCGTTCAGGTAGTGTTCTCTCAAGATCATAAAGGATTTTATCATTGAATAATCGGAGTATCAATCCGAAAATTCAATGATAAACACGGTTGTTGCCGAGAACCTGAAAACCCGGAATCCCGGGCAATGAACGTGCTCAATTACGTCCAAGGGCCCTATTCAGAAGATCGAAGAATCCCGGGAATGTGACATCAGCCGCTTCGGCGCCTTTAATGGTGATCCGACCGCAGCAGCCCAGCGCGGCAACGGCCAGGGCCATCACCACCCGATGATCATCATGACCGTCCACCATGGCCCCCCTGATCACCGGAATATCACAGTTGATCGATCCCGGCCGTCGGCCCCTGATAATCATCCCGTCAGGCAGCTCTTCGACATCGGCCCCCAGTTTGAGGAGCTCAGAGGTCATCACCGTGATTCGATCGGTTTCCTTCATCCGGGCCTGGGGCACGTTTACCAGCCGGGTCTCGCCCTCGGCAAAGCAGGCCGCAACCGCCATGGCCGGCAGGGCGTCAGGTGTGGCATTCAAGTCAAGAACGACACCGTTCATCGGAAGGCCCTCGATGCGGATGCCCCCCGGTACTCCTTCTGAACGGCATCCCATCGTCTCCAGCATTCCTACCACCGCCTTGTCCCCCTGGGAGTCGTTTGTGTCCAGCCCCTCCAGTATGAGGCTGCCTCCGGTTATAGCAGCCGCCACCAGGAAGAACGTAGCCGACGACCAGTCCGCCGGTACCACGCGATCGAAGGGTTTGTAGACCTGACCCGCCGGTATGCGGAACTCATCCCATCCGTCCCGCTCATAGCGGATGCCCTGCCGGTCCAGCCAGTCCAGGGTGATACCCACGTAAGGGGCTTCGTTGAGGGTGTTTACCTTTATTATGGTGAGGTTGTCGTTGTCGACCTCTGGCGCGTAATCGGAGGGATCCTGTTCGTTTTTCGGGTTGAGGGCGGCATCAGAGTTTGAGGCGCCTTCCAGGGTTGATGCGGCACTCTCGAGGCTTGAGGCCGCTCCCCGGGCCAGGGCGCCATTA
>DAOVYP010000143.1 GCA_030635565.1 Spirochaeta sp.
GGCGGCAGCCGTTGTTATTTCAGTTAAAGAAAAGAGCGCTTCAGGTTCTATTCGCTGTGATTCCGGGATGAACGCTTTAAGCTGGCTTGAGGCCATGGGGCCGCTGCTTGATGATTTCGGCGGTCATCCCCAGGCCGGCGGATTCCGCATCCCCAGTGACAAAATCGGGGAGCTTACACGGTTGACCAGTAAATGGCTTGATGCATCATCCCACGCTCCGGTTGAGAGTGAGACCCTCACCGTGGATGCGGAACTGTCTCACGAAGAGTTTATCCGCCTGGGGCCTGAGGGGCTGGAGAACCTTCTGGAGCGCCTTGAACCTTACGGCGAGGGGTTCAGGCCTCTCACATTCCTTACCCGGTCGGTGAAGATTTTCCAGGCTGAACTGGTGGGTAAACCGAAGAACAATCACCTTAAACTCCTGGTGTCCCTCGGTTCCAACAGGTGGCCGGCCCTCTGGTGGGACGGCGCCGAACGGTACGGTACCGTCATCAGGAAAGACGCCGAAGTGGATCTGGTATATCGTGTGGATCGTGACCGCTGGCGCGGTGCCGAGGCCCGACGGCTGACCATTCTGGAGGCTTCCCCGTGCAGCTTGTAGTATCCGGTAATCGTGACTTCAATTCGAGTACATTCTTCCGATTCCGGGCCTTTATCCTGTCAAGCTGCCTGATTCTCACCACGGTCGGGATTCTATCGGCGGCGGAACCCGTTCTGTTCGCCGACGACTTTATCGAGCCGGGTGGAGTCGTTCAGGCTGTCATCACCGGCGATCCCATGGATAATCTTTCGGTTTCCCTCCAGGATACCCGGAATCGGACACTGAGCCGCAGTGAAGGTTTTCTCTGGCGGAGTCCCGCCGGCAGGTCGATTTCGGTGGCCCTTCTGGGGATTCCATCGACCGTCACTCCCGGCCGCTATACGCTGGTGATGAATGCCGATCAGGGAAGGGCCGAGTGGCGCCTGGAGAGATCCATAACGGTTACCGACGTGGTTTTTCCCGAGCAGGTGATCTTCCTGAGCGACAAGATGAACAACCTGTACACCGATGAATCCGAAAGGAAAAAATCCGAAGCCAGGAAACTCTGGGCGATACTGACAGCTTTCAACAAGACGGCGATTCATCATACGGAATCCCTGATCGAACCCCTGGCAGAAGGAGTCCCCACCGCCGGTTTCGGCGATCGGCGCCGCTACCATATACCCGATGGATCGGAAACCTCATCAGTACATTTCGGATTGGATCTCTGGGCCGAGCTTGGTACGCCTGTGAAGGCCTCGGGCCGCGGACGTATCGTCCTGGCAACCGAAAGGTATCTGACGGGCAACACCGTGATTATCGAACATCTGCCCGGTGTTTACAGCCTGTACTACCATATGGACTCCATAAACGTCCGTGAGGGCGAGATGGTGAACCAGGGAGACAGGATAGGCACTGTCGGTGAAACGGGCTTCGCAACCGGGGAACATCTGCATTGGGAACTGCGGGTGGGAGCCACGCCGGTTAATCCCGAACCATTCCTCGATGCCCCCCTTCTTGACACGAATGAGATAACGGGTAAGATGAAATAGCATTTTTCAGTACAGGAAACGCGCCTTCGGCTCGTATACTGCGTCGGGAAATTGCTCGGAATGCTCGTGTACTTGCCGGTACACTGTGCTTCATGTGCATTTCCCTTCTTGTCTACGAACCGAATCCATCGTTTCCGGCACGATTGAAATCAATATGCAAAGGGAGGTGATTCTAAATCGCCTATATCCGTATCAGTGAAGATGAACCCCTTGAAAAAGCCATCAAACGCTTCAAGCGCATGGTTGAGAAAGAGGGTATCATCCGGGAATACAAGCGGCGGGAGTACTTTGAGAAGCCTTCCACCATCAAGAACCGGAAGAAGAAAGCCCTTGAGCGTAAGCAGCTGAAGAAGATTCGCAAAGCTCAGAGTCAGAACCGTTATTAAGGTTCATTCTGTTTCAATGCCGCATCCCGGCTATGTAAACCCGATCTCCCGATCGGGTTTTCTTATGCCTTGCGAATCGTTATCATGTGGCACAATATGCCCTTAGATCCGATTTACGCCGGTGTCGTTACAATTCCCCTCCTCCTGTTGATTATCCTGCTGCTGGTAAGCCGTATCCGGCACCGGATTCTGACCGGCCGGGAAATGCTGCATCTGATAGGTCAGAGTCAATATGAGTACATCCTGATTGATATCCGCAGCAGCAGTGAGTTCGAAACAGGGCATATCCTGAACGCTCAGAATGTACCCTTCCCGGAATGCCTCGGATACATGCCGACGGAGAATATGTTCGAAAAAATTTTTGTCTACGGACAAAGCCGACACAGTGCGCGAATTGTCGCGAAGATGCTGGATAAAACCGGTTATTTCAATGTGACGTTTTACGGTGCGTTTCGCGGCTGGAGAGGGCCTGTAACAACGACCCGGGCCGATAATGAGGAACAGTCATGAAAGATAATTATATAAACCGTGGATTCGAGACTCTGTCGGTGGATTCTCTGGACGAATACCGTTCAAAAGGAATCCATCTCCGTCATCAGTCCACCGGAGCGGAAATATACAAGGTTGACGCCGATGATTCGGAGAATCTCTTTTCCTTTACATTCCGTACACCTCCCTCCGATCATACCGGTGTACCTCACATTCTCGAGCACGCCGTCCTCTGCGGCTCCGAGCGTTACCCCCTGAAAGATCCGTTTCTCGTGCTCCTGAAAGGGAGCGCCCATACGTTTCTCAACGCAATGACCTATCCGGACAAGACCGTATATCCGGCTGCCAGTACGGTGAAGGCGGATTTTCTGAACCTTCTGCGGGTTTACGGCGATGCGGTGTTCTTTCCTCAGTTGAAAAAAGAAGCTTTCGAGCAGGAAGGGCACAGGCTGGAGTTTGATGATGATGGGAAACTGGTTCGGGCAGGTATCGTTCTCAATGAGATGAAGGGAAGTTACTCCTCGGCCGAGTCGGTGGCCGGCGACTGGACTCTTCGCTCACTGTTCCCCGATTCCCCCTACAGTTGGGATTCGGGAGGTGACCCCGAGCACATTCCTTCACTGACTTACGAGGCGTTCAAGACTTTTCATGAAAACTGGTACCACCCGTCCAACGCCAGGATTTTCCTCTACGGTAATCATGATCTGGATGAGGTATTGAGGATTCTCGACGGTGAGTTTCTCTCCCGCTTCACTCGCCGGGACATACCTTCCGACCTTCCGTTACAATCCCGCTGGGATCGACCCCGCAGGATGGAAACAGGCTGGCCGGCGGCTCCCGGTGAACCGGTGGAGAAGAAATCCACTATCAGCCTCAACTGGCTCTGGGGGAAATCAACCGATCCGGATGCTGCCCTTTCGGCCCAGATTCTTTCATTCATCCTCCTGGGGCATAGTGGTTCACCTCTGCAGAAGGCCATCGTCGACAGCGGGCTGGGGGAAGACCTCTCTCCCGTCAGCGGGCTGGAAACGGATCTGAAGCAGATGATATTTTCCGCCGCCGTCAGGGGCACCGATCCCGGGCTTCGTGACGATTTCGAGAATATCGTTACCGAATCACTGGAGAAACTGGTGAGAAACGGATTGGATTCCGATCTCGTGGAAGGAGCCCTTCGTTCCGTCGAGTTCCGTGCCCGGGAAATCCGGGGCGGTTCTCCTTTCGGCATGCGCCTGATGAGAAGGGCTCTGCGGGGTTGGCTGCACGACCGGCCGCCCCTGGAAAGCCTGGCTTTCGAAGCCCCGATGACAAAGCTCCGCCGTCAAGTGAAACCGGGTTTCTTCGAAAACATCATCCGCAGTGAACTTCTGGAAAATACCCACCGGTCCACTGTGGTGGTGATACCGGATTCAGAACTGCAGGGACGGCGGGATGCTGATGAACGCCGTAATCTCGATGCACTGCAGAAGTCCATGGGGAATCCGAATTCGCTGAATGCATCCCTTGAAATGCTCAAGGTATTTCAGGACAGTCCGGACAGCCCCGAGGATCTGGCCCGGATTCCCTTCCTGTCCCGGGACGATCTCCCTGGAGACGTACGCTTGATACCACTGGATGAAGGCCGGCATGGAGAAATTAACTGGTACAGGCACGATACATTTGCAAATGGCGTAGCCTATCTGGAGATGGCATTCGATATGGATGGCCTTGATCCTGAACTGCAGCCCTGGATGCCTCTCTTCGGCAGAGCTATTATCGACATGGGACTGCCCGGGATGGCCCATGATGAAGTGGCCCGGGAGCTGGCGATGAAAACCGGCGGACTTGGCTGCTCACTGGAGGCCGCCCCGGTGCACCCCGATGCCGGCGGCGCTGTGAGACGTCATCTCTTCGTGCATCTCAAGGCCCTGATTCACCAGTGGGATGAAGCTCTGGATATAACCCTGCGCCTATTGCTGTCGGCTGATTTCTCCGATGTGGACAGGATTGGTGATCTGCTCCTTGAACTTCGCAACGATTACCGTTCCGCCGTGGTACCATCGGGGCACGTGTTTGCGGCTTTGCGGGCATCGGCAAAGCATTCTTCGGCGGCTTCCTGGGAAGATTTGTGGTACGGCATCGGGCAGCTTCGCTTTCTCCAGGACCTGTCGGACGGTAAAAACGGGGCGGCCAGGGCCTCACAGGCCTTGATAACGATTCGTGACAATCTGTTACGGAGGGGGAATCTATCTCTTGTGGTCACGTCCGATCCGGATGCGGCCGGGGCTGCACTGGGTAAAGTGCTGAAGATGGCCGATTCCCTTGAAGTCGGTAAACCTTCCGATAGCGGAGAGCCGCCGCTGTTCCGGCATGAAACCGTCGGTGAAACCCTGTCCGCCGCCTCGGCGGTCTCCTTTTCGGCTCTGAGCCTGCCGGCTCCAATCCTGGGAACTAAGGAGCATGCCTATACGGGACTGCTGGCTCATATCCTGAGAACCGGTTATCTGTGGGAAAATATCCGGATGAAAGGCGGTGCATACGGTGCTTTTGCTTCCCTCTCCGGGCTTGAGGGGACGTTCACATTCAGTACGTACCGGGATCCGATGATCGTCTCTTCCCTTTCATCATTCCGGAGCTCTCTGGAATGGGCGCATGAAGAATTGGATGATGATACGGTCAATATGGCCGTTATCGGGTCGGTCGGTAAGGAACTGCGGCCTCTTTCTCCGGGTGAGCGCGGTTTCATCGCCTTCAAGTGGAGGCTCTACGGTATTACCGATGAGATCCGTCAGAACCGGAGAACTTATCAGCTGAAAGCCAAAGCCGACAGTCTACGCCGTGAGGCCGCGGTTCTGCTCGGGAAATGGGAACAGCGGTCAGTATCGGTGATCGCCGGTGCCGAAGCCCTGGATGAAGCCGCTGCGGAATCTCCCGAACTGGCGGAATCACGGATCGTACTGCCTTCCTAGTTTGTCCTGCAGCCACAGCCCGGGCCGCGATGCGGCCAGGGTGAGGGGGGCGAAGAACGCCCAGAATGCAAATGCATCCTGCATGTAGATTCCCGAAAGTCTGAGAACTACGGCCAGCAGCAGACCGGCAAGGTTCACTGTCCAGATCCATGACAGCCATACTTCGCTTTTTCTACGATCCAGCCTGCCTCTGCCTATAGCTGCCGCCAGGGGAATCAGCCCGATCAGAACGGTGGGAAACGACGGCCAGATGTTGATGTTGCGGTATGAAGCGGCATGATCCGTGAATGCCATCAGAAATCCGAGAATCAGACCCGGCAGTCCAATGGACAGAATGATAAAAGCCCTGTACACAGTTCCTGCAATACGGGCGGGCTTTCGTTTTACCGTACCGGAAAGCCGCCAGCCGATGCCGGCAGTCAGTCCCATGATGAGCATTATGGGCCATAGCATCCTCGGTTTTTCGGGAACAGGCCGGCGGGTTGAAGACTTGAGAACTGTTCCATCACCGGCGAGCTTCCGGGTTTCACCGTCCCGTCCCGTGTATTCCATCTCCAGAGCGTAATCCGCCACCGCCTGGGGAAGAAACATCTTGTCCCAGGCGCTGATGGGCTTATCAAGATCGGAACCCAGAAGATAATGAAGGAGAATTTCAGAGAACAACGATGGGTCGGCTCCCGTTCTGGAATAATGCCGGAAATCCAAGTCCGGACGGGATTCGGTGAAGCGTTTCAGTTCTCCATCGGTTACGTCGTTGAGGATATCCCTGATTATGGTGGAGCAGTTATTCAGGTAATAGTCGTATAGATATTCCCGGTTTTCCGGGCGTACCCACCATTGCA
>DAOVYP010000214.1 GCA_030635565.1 Spirochaeta sp.
CGGTGTTGTCGAAAAAATGTATGGAAGTGGACAGGGCGGCGGCGGGTTTCCCGGCGAAAGCTCCTCCCGCATCCCTTTCATCGATCAGTTCGATGAATCTGTGGTACTGACTGCAGACTGAATGAACGTAGAGCGGGAATGCCCAGAGCAGCCCGTCGGCCTGAGCGACGGCTTCGATGATGTCGGTAAAAACCTCCGGACTTTGCTCAAGGCGTCGTATCCTGAAAGCCGGCTGCCTCACATCGAAACTGACCTCGGGAAACTTGAGCTTCAAGTATTCCACGTACTGCATGGTAACGCTTTTTTCACCCTTGGGACTTCCTCCCAATACGATTATTTTCATCTTTCTCTCCTCGGCGCTCTTCAAGCGCCTTTATTGTCTCGGCGCACCAGTCCCGGATCCCCGAGTAATAGTGCAGACCGAATTCAACTGTGTGCCGCCAGTATGGCGTGCCTTCTCTCATGACTTGCCGGGAATTCTCGGGTACCTCCCTGATATTCCCGCCGGAATCCATATGGTCCCGGATACCTTCCAGCTCCCTGATGATAGACCTGCAGCGTTCATCTTCCTCCCGGATTTTTGCAGTGATGAGTTTCGGATTCGTCCATTGGCCGAAGAACACTTGCAGAAGGAGTTCTTCCCGGAGAATGGCGGGTTCCGGCGGACGGGAAAGCCATTGTGAGAAAGCCGCACGGCCTTCTTCGGTTATGGTGTAGACCTTGCGGGTCGGGGCGCCGTCCTGTTCTTCCCGGGTCATGGTTACCAGGTTTTTGGCCTCCATCTTCTTCAGCACAGGGTAGATGTTTCCGTAATTTTCGTTCCAGAAATGGCCGATGCTGTGGTCGCTCATCTTCTTCATGTCGTAGCCGCTCATAGGCTTGTAGGTGAGCATCCCCAGCAGGGCATAACGGGTTTTGTTCTCCCGGGGCATGGGCCCTCCAAAATATATCAAACAGATATATACAAGAAATATATAGTCTCATAAACGACTTGTCAACCTCAGATTCCGATATTGGCAAAATCCCTTTCATTGACTTTATCGTGTCATTCCCGTATGTTCGCCCCATCAATCGGGATTCCCACATAGTCACCCGCAGCACCGATCAGGAATCTCAAGGTGAGGACAATTTTTAATGACTTTTGATGAACTGGGTCTGATTCCGGCCCTGCTCGAATCTATTCGTACGCGCGGATTTGAAACTCCCACACCAATCCAGGCTGAAATGATTCCATTCCTCCTGAACGAGGATAAGGATGTCACCGGTCTTGCCCAGACAGGAACCGGTAAAACGGCGGCTTTCGGGCTGCCTATCCTGCAGAAAATTGATACTACCATATCGAGAACCCAGGCCCTCATTCTGGCCCCCACCAGGGAACTCTGCCAGCAGGTGTCCCGGGATATTACCGACTACGGCCGGACTCTGAAGGGTCTTCGGACCACGACAATATACGGTGGAGCAGCTTTCGGTCCCCAAATTCGCGACCTCCGGGCCGGGGCCCATGTGATTACAGCCACTCCCGGTCGTCTCAAGGACCTCCTGGACAAAGGTATTGCCGATCTGAGCAAGCTGCGCTTCCTGGTTCTCGATGAGGCCGATCAGATGCTCGATATGGGTTTCAAGGATGAGCTTGATGCCATTCTGGAATCCGCATCTCCGGATCGCCAAACCCTGCTGTTCTCCGCCACCATGCCCCCGGATGTGGCCCGGATCGCCAGAAATTACATGACGAATCCCCATGAAATCGTCGCAGGTGAGAAAAACAAAGGCATATCCACCGTCGATCATCGTTTCTACAGGGTGCATGCCAGCGACAAGTATGCCGCTCTGCGCCGTCTTATCGATTTCCAGCCTGAAATCTACGGCATTGTTTTCTGCCGGACCCGGGACAGCGTCAAGGACATCGCCTCCAGGCTGGGCCGTGACGGTTATGCTGCCGATGCCCTCCACGGAGAACTCTCCCAGGTGCAGCGGGACTCGGTGATGGGCCGATTCCGCCAGGGAAATCCTTCCCTTCTCATAGCCACCGACGTTGCCGCCCGGGGCCTGGATGTGGATAACCTCACCCATGTCATTCATTTCGACCTTCCTGACGAGGCTGACGTTTATAACCACCGCAGCGGACGAACCGGACGAGCGGGGAAATCCGGCTCATCCCTGGCCCTTGTGCACATGAGGGAAGGCCACCGCATCCGGCGGATCGAGAAAGTTCTTGGCCGCCGAATTGAGGAGTCCAGGATCCCCGGCGGCGGGCAGATTTGTGAAACCCGACTGATGAACCTCATCGACCGGGTGACCGAAGTCGAAGTGAACGACGAAGCTATCGCCCCATATCTGGATGCTGTCAGAGAGAAACTCGACACCCTGGACCGTGAAGCCCTGCTTCGCAGATTCGTCTCGGTGGAGTTCAACCGATTTCTGAAAGAGTACGGCAACGCCCCGGATTTGAATCCCCCTCCGGCACCCAGACGTACCCGCCGGGACTCCGAAAATTTCGGCGGCCGGGACGGCGGTGGAAGCTTCCATCGGGGGGGCAGATCTTCAGACGGCATGGTCCGCCTTCGCATCAATCTGGGACGCCGCCAGTCCGTGCTCCCGCCTCAGATTATCGGGCTAATAAACCAGGCGACCCGTACGAGAAATATTCGCCTGGGCCGTATCGACATCAATACCGACTGGTCCGATGTCCAGGTGGAAGCTTCCATGGCCGACCGTGTGGAGCAATCTCTCAGGGGATACGACTACAGGGGAATCAAAATCCGTGTGGAGCGGGGAGCCGACGGCCGCGACGGTAATGCCTACAAGGGCCGCCGTGGTCCGGGGCGGAACGACAAATACAACAAGTACGGCAAACCGGGCCAGACCCGCCAGGGCAAGAAGCGAAAGGGGTAGCCCCGCCAGGGGTAGACCCCTCAGTGGGTATACCGGAGATTTTGCGACTTGGCAATATGAAACAAATAAGTCATATGGTGGAGCTGCCCGGACTCGTGGAGCCGAGCCTCAAGGGCGAGTCCCGCTGGAGCGAGGGGTACTTGCAGCAACGAGTCCGGACAGCTCCACTCACGGGAACCCATTGTAAGTTCGTGAACTGATTTCCGGGATTTCATATCAAAGATGAATGATGATCCGGATGGGCCTGAAAAGGGGTGCCGAATACACTACAATATTGAATAGAGCGAATATATTATGAAAAAGCATAGGTTTCTAATTTTAATTCTGTGCCTCTTCCTGCCTGGAGCCTTGTATGCCGGAACTCTATGGTCGTATTCGCTGGGTGTATCCGGTTTGGATTATACATGGGTCGATGAGGATACGGGGAACTACATGCAGGAGCAGATGGCCGGTCTGGAGATCCGGGGATCGGCAATCCTTAAATCGACAGGTTTCTATTACGGCACCTTTCTCAACTTCGCCGTGCCTCTGCTCAATTGGGAACAGGATCTGATAAACGAAACCTTGACGATGGATTATTCCGGATACAATTTTTACATATCTTTCGGTATTCCATTCGGGTATCGCTGGAAGCTGCCCCGAAGTGAAACCGCCGTTTATCTCGGTTTAGGTCCGTCCATGCAGGGCCTGTTTGATTTCGATAGCCATGTCTGGGGAAGCGGGGGGATCTTCTGGGAGTTTGGTGTTGAAACCCTCAGCTCCAAGGGTGTGGATCTGAGTGTGGGTGCGCGGATGATTGTGGGCTGGGGCTCCTTCGCTACCGACGGTTCCCTGGTTGCAGAACGCCCATTAGTGACGACGTCGGTTTTCTTTATTGGAATAAGCTGGACCGGTACCCGTGATATTGACTGAAGCAGAAGCCGCCTCCTGGTGGCGGTAAAGGAAAAGGCTTTGCCTTAAAATCCTTTCTCCGAAGTTCGGCGGCTTTTGCAACACCGTAAGCCCCCTGCGGGGGCGCAACCCATAAACCACCGGCTTTTCAGGTGGTTGTTGACTCAGTCTTTCGGGGCCATGCGGTCTGTCAGTGATTCCGGGTATCCTCTTGATTTCATCTTTCTTCTTGTCGGACCGCGTTTCCATGAACATCGTCTGAAGGTCATCAACTTGCGTTCCGGATTGAGAATCATGTATCTGGCGGATAAATCGCCGTCTCTTGATTGACCGACACTGCCGGGGTTCGCCAGATGTGGAATTCCTGAATAACTGACCTCTGTACCGTAAGTAATATCCAATGATTGTGCTCCCTTCCGGCCGTCATAAGCCCATAAGGCGGGTAAATGGGTATGTCCCACCAGTGTGAGGGATGTTGCGGCTTCCTGGAGGACCCGGGCTGCAGCACTGTCATTCAGTACGTACCCCCATATCGGGTATTCGGGGTTACCGTGAGCCAGGGTAACCGAACGTCGTTTCAGTGTTTCCGGGAGTTCCCCGAGAAAGGATTTCTGAGTAGGGGACAGGCATGCTTTGTGCAGTTCGACTGCCGCTCTTGCCTCATCGTTGAAATCATCGGTATCGATTTTCCCGCTTGCGGCCCAGTCATGGTTGCCGGCCACCATCACGGCCTGTCGCTTGCGAAGCAGATCCAGACATGGCCCCGGGTCTGGACCGTACCCGGCAACATCACCGAGCATCCATATCTCGCCGAATAGTCCGGACGCATCCTTCATAACGGCCTTGAATGCCTCAAGATTTCCATGTATATCGGCCATGACAAGTGCGGGAAGGGACATTGAACCTCCAATCTCATTATAGTGGAAGAAACATGTTTGAACGTTTTCGATCCCGAATGGGAGAAAAATTCGCCGATATCTGGGTTCTCCTGTCGGACACCGACCGTTTCGTTTCCCGTGCCCGGCTCATGATTAAGTATGAAAGGCTGCTCAGAGAATGGCGCTCAGGTCTACAGCAGGCCAGGGGTGATCTTGAACGGATCAGGGAGATCCGCGAGGAAATCGTCGAATTCCGCCGCGCCAGAC
>DAOVYP010000587.1 GCA_030635565.1 Spirochaeta sp.
CGACATGATTGTCTATCTCAATGGTATTCCCCTGGTGGTTTTTGAGTTCAAGAGCGCTATCCGGGAAGAGGCTAACATCCACGATGCCTATATGCAGCTGACTACTCGATACCATCGGGATATTCCCGAGCTATTCAAGTACAACGCCTTCTGCGTTATCAGTGATGGAGTGAATACCAAGGCGGGCTCGAATTTCGCCCCTTATGAGTTCTTTTACGGCTGGCGGAAAATCGAGGGGAACGAGACAGTTGATAAGGAGGGGATTGACTCCCTCTACACCATGATTCGGGGGATGTTCCATCCGGGTCGCCTCCGGCAGATCATAAGACACTTCATTTTCTTCCCGGATACGTCTCGAAGGGAAGAGAAAATTCTCTGCCGACACCCTCAGTTCTATGCGGCTATCAAGCTCTATGAGAGTGTCAGACTGCACCGCCGGCCCGAGGGCGACGGGAAAGGCGGTACTTACTTCGGAGCTACGGGAAGCGGGAAGAGTTACACGATGCTTTTCCTCGTCCGGCTTCTGATGAAAAGCGTCGAGTTTTCCAGTCCCACTATCGTCATGATTACCGACCGAACGGATCTGGACGATCAGCTTTCGGCCCTGTTCACCGGAGCCAAGGGGTTCATCGGTGATGATTCTGTTATCAGTGTGGAAAGTCGGGATCACCTTCGGATGCTTCTTAAGGGACGTAACAGCGGCGGGGTATTTCTCACCACTATTCATAAGTTTACCGAGGATACAGAGATTCTTACCGAGCGCAGCAACGTTATCTGCATCTCTGATGAGGCTCACCGTACCCAGGTGAATCTGGATCAGAAGGTGAGAGTGACTTACGACGGTGTGAAAAAAACCTATGGCTTCGCCAAGTACCTCCATGATTCGCTGCCCAATGCCACTTATGTCGGTTTTACCGGTACACCCATAGATGCCAATATGGAAGCGTTAGGAGAAGAGGTGGATGACTAAACAATGACCGAGAAGGTGGAGGATGAGATTACCGATCGGATTGTCTATGACGGGAGAGCAGCCAAGGTTTTCCTGGATAATCGAAAGCTCCAGGACATTGAGCACTACTATGCCGACTGTGTTGCCGATGGAGCCAGTGAGTATCAGGTTGAGGAGAGCAAGCGGGCCAATATAAAGATGAATGCCATTCTGGGTGATCCTGACCGCATCAAGGCTATCGCTGAGGACTTTGTTAAACACTACGAGACACGGGTAAAAGAAGGGTCGTCGGTAAATAACAAGGCCATGTTTGTCACCAGCAGTCGACAAATAGCCTGGAATCTCTACAATGCCGTGATTTCGATTCGTCCTGAGTGGGCGGAAGCCAGGATTTGTGATGAAGGGGTTACACTGGCCGACCGGGAGCGTAAAGAAATCAAGCCCATGGAGCGGATCACGATGGTAATGACCCGCGGGCAGGACGATCCCAAAGAGCTCTGGGACATGCTGGGGTCCAAAGAAGACCGCAAAGAGCTGGACCGTCAGTTCAAGAATGC
>DAOVYP010000498.1 GCA_030635565.1 Spirochaeta sp.
ATGGGGATACCTACACCTGGGACTTCGACAGGGAATCCGACGAGATCGATTTCACCGAGTTGGCCGGTATACTGGAAATTGATTTTGAACTTGACTGGTATTCCAATCGGTACTGGTCGATTGAACTCACGGTCCGCCGTACGGATATATGGCAGGGTATGCACAGGGAATGATCTAAAGCAGGCTCACCGGGTCGATATCGACTTCGATTCTGACACCATACACCGGCGGGATACGGTTCAGAGCTTCGCCGAGAGCGGCGTGGGTATGATCGAAACCGTTTGATCGCAGGATGATATGCCGCCGGTACTGGCCGGATATCCGGCCGATCGGGCATTCGGCCGGACCCATCAGCTTCCAGTGTTTACCTCTATTCGCCAAACTGGAAGCCAGTTGATCTGCGGTACGGAAAACTTTTTTTTCATCTTTCCCCCGAATTACGACCCTGAACAAACGGCTGAACGGCGGGAAGTCCAGCAGACGGCGCTGTTCGATCTCATAGTCGTAAAACTCCCCGATACGATTTTCGGCGGCCATTCTTATCGCCGGAGCGTCCGGGCGGAATGTCTGAATAATCACTTCACCATCGGGAACGAAGCGGCCGGACCGGCCTGCAACCTGCACGATGAGGGCGAAAGTACGTTCGGCAGCACGGAAGTCCGGAAGATTGAGGGAAGTATCGGCGGAGAGAACCCCGGCCAGTTTCACCCCGGGGGCGTTCAACCCCTTGGCCACCATCTGTGTCCCAAGCAGTATGTCAATTTTACCGTTCCGGAATTCCCTGAGGGTCGTTTCCAGTACTACCCTGCGGCGGACGGCATCTGTGTCCAGGCGCACAACCCGCTTCTCGGGGAAAAGTCGGGACACATCCTCCTCTACACGCTCTGTTCCGAAACCGGCGGCCAACATCTCCATCGATCCGCATTCGGGGCAGGATGACGGCGGGGCGGACCTGTATCCGCAGTAATGGCAAATCATTGTATTCGTACTCTTGTGGTAGGTGAGCGGTACACTGCAGTAACGGCAGTGAAGCTCCTCGCCGCAGCTCCGGCATGAATACCGGTATGAAAAACCCCGTCGGTTGAGAAACAGCAGGACCTGTCGTCCTTCCCCGAGCACACGGGCCATGGACCGGACAAGTTCTCCCGAGAGAAGGGCTTTTTCCTTTTTCAGGTCAACGATGCTTACCGTCGGCATTGCACCCCCGGCAGGACGGCCGCTGAGTTCAAGACGCTGCAGCCCGCCGGCGGACATCATGTGCCAGGCTTCAACCGAAGGCGTGGCGCTTCCCATCAGAAGCCTTGCACCGTTTTCACGGCAGCGGTGCATCGCCACCTGTCGTGCATGATAACGGGGCGACGCCCCGGATTTGTATGACCCTTCATGCTCCTCATCGATAATGATAAGCCCCGGATTCCTCAAAGGAGCAAAGACCGCACTTCGGGCGCCCAGGACGAACCGGGCTTCCCCGGATTGGATCCGCCGCCATTCCGCCAGCCTCCTGGAGGGAGTCAGACCCGAATGAATAACCGCGACAAGTCCCGAAAACCGATTTTTCAATCCCTCCACCAGATGATGGCTCAAGGCGATTTCCGGCACCAGGTAAATAACATCCCGGCCTTCGGAAAGTGCTGCTTCGGCAGCCCGGAGAAATACTTCTGTTTTACCGGAACCGGTTATCCCGTACAGATAGAACCAGCCGCTGCTGAGATTGCCGATTGAATCCAGGGCCGCCTGCTGATCGCCGGTGAGTTCATCGACGGCATAATCCTCGTCTCCATCCACCGATTCAGTCAGATCCCGACTTTCCCTTTTCCCGCCGGGAAGCATGGAGGACAAGGCCTCACCAGGGGAGCACATGGTAAGTTCGGCGAGCCAGTGTGCCAGTTCGAGTAGTGAAGAGCCGAAGAGAGGCTCGATGTCCACCTGACCTTCGATAGCCCTGATCTTATTCGTATCCACCCCTTCCGGCGGACCCCCGGGATGCCCAACCACCCAGCCTGTGAGTTTCCTGCGACCGAGAATTGTTTTAACACGGCATCCGACGGGGACCGGATTCGGGGTCGTGTAGGTGTAGGTATTGCGGATAGGGAGATTAAATGTGACTTCCAGGTACGGCATTCCAGGCGACCTTCAGGCGTTTCAATGATTCCCAAACCGGTTCCCGGAGACGACCCGGATTAGCCAGTACCTCGGCTGGTGTCCACAGAACGAGAGCCGGTACGGCTCCCCAGGTCCAGTCACGTCCCACAAGG
>DAOVYP010000212.1 GCA_030635565.1 Spirochaeta sp.
AAAGACAACCGAACTGGACGTGAGGTATACAGCAACCCTCGATCTCGTTGACATCAGCAGTACCAATCACACCTTTCTGTCCAAATTGTCAGTTGATATCAATAAGAATCTCGAATTGGATCTTACGTTCACCTGGGGGCGGGTCGGTAATCCGAAACCCCGGGAAGACAGTTCGATACCGAAGAAGGACGACTTCAGCCTGTCAGCCGGGATCGGTTTTGATTTTTGAGGATAATTGAAAGAACCTTATCTGTCATTGCATTGCTCCGGCGGTAGTCTAAAGATCTGGGTAATTCCAAAAATGCTCGATTTTTGAAATTACCTCTATAGAAACTTCATTTTTATTTTCTTGTAGTCTTCCCGAAAAAAGACGCATTCACTGATGCATACGGAACAACCCATGGACTTCGAAAAGGGCATGGCGCATTTGATGTAATCGATGTGTCTCGGACCGCCGTCTTTCATCACAGGCTTGGTTTCATATATGGCGCCGGCAGGGCATTTCCTGACACATTTATTGCAGCTCTCACAAAAATCGGCAATCCAGGAATGTTCATCCGAGTCGCTGAAGGGAAGATTCTCAATACTTGTATAAACCACCGCGATCCTCTGACAGGGACCGAGATCCGGAGAAATCAGAACCCCCAGCTTCCCGATATAACCCAGACCCGCCTTCTGGGCCAGGAGCGGGTAGATCGCCTCACCCCCTAAGGGTGTGCCTGCCTGGGCCGCAAACCCCCGGTCCCTCAGAAACCCGGCAACCCTGTTCACAATAAATCCAAGCTGGTCGTAGGTGCGCCAGATTTCCCTGCCGGCTTTTATGGAAGGTGTTTTGGCGATTTCATCCTTATCCATGGCCATGGTGATGATGATGGCATTGTCGGTGAGCGTTTTATAATTGGAGAAGACGTATCTCCGGGGGACTTTGGTATAGCCGATATCATTGCAGCCCAGCTCCCGGGCAAAGGCTTCCAGTTCCCTGAAAAATCCATCATCCGCGGTAATTCCGGTTTCGGAAGCCGGAGGATTTTTCCTCAGGTCCCGGTAAGCGATCGAGCGGTTCTTGATGGCCCTGACCATCTGGGGGAATACCCTGATGATGTCCCGATAAAGATGCTTCCGGCTGCCATGAGTAAATATCACTTCCGGTACAATTCTCCCGATTCTGGAATCTCCATCTGGCTCATGCAGCGCTGTTCCGGCGGGAATGAAGTTCTCGGTTTTTCGGTCAATCAGTTTAAGGAGCGGCGAGTTCATGAGTTTTTTCTAACCCATGGCCTTGACGATGCGTCCGATGGCTTCCTGAACGTTTTCCCTGTCGTTGAATGCGCTGATCCGGATGAATCCTTCACCCATCCTGCCGAATCCGCTTCCCGGAGTCACGACAACGTCGGCTCCCTTGAGGAGCTTGTCGAAGGTATCCCAGGAATCCTCACCGGTTTTTACCCAGACATAGGGACTGTTCACGCCTCCCCAGGTTTGATAACTCACCTCGTTCATGGCTTCCCGGATGATTTTGGCATTGCCCAGGTAGTAATTGATCAGCTCCCGGGTTTCTTTTTTACCTTCGACAGAGTACACCGCGGCGGCGGCTTTCTGCACGGGGTAGGAGACGCCGTTGAACTTTGTGGAGTGGCGGCGGTTCCACATGTCCCGGAGTTTCACGCCGTCGATTTCTATGGCACCGGGAACAATTGTGTACGCGCAGCGGGTCCCGGTGAATCCGGCGGTTTTGGAAAAACTCCGGAATTCCACGGCGCATTTTTCGGCACCGGGAATCTCGTAGATGCTCCTGGGGAGCTCAGGATCGGTAACGAAGGCCTCGTATGCGGCGTCAAATAATATGAGTGACCTCTGAGCGAGGGCCCATTCCACCCATTCTCCAAGCTGATCTCTCGTCGCTGTAGTCCCGGTGGGATTGTTCGGGAAACAGAGGTACACCAGGTCGGCACCGTCCTCGGGAAGGTCGGCAGGGGAAGGCACGAAACCATTGTTTTCAGTTCCCTCAAGGTAGATGAGACCGTCATAGCGGCCGTCCTTCGCCTCACCGGTGCGTCCGGCCATCACATTGGTATCCACATAAACCGGATACACAGGATCCGGTACGGCAATACTGATATCCCCGGCAAAGAGTTCCTGGAAATTACCGGTGTCGCATTTGGCCCCGTCTGATACGAAGATATCGTCTGCTGAAATACTGCATCCGCGGGAAACGAAATCGGCTTCAGCGATGGCCTCCCGGAGGAAGGCGTAACCCTGCTCGGGACCGTAGCCCCTGAAGCCGGCGGCATCGGCCTGGTCATCGACGCCTTCGTGAAAGGCCTTGATGATGGCCGGCGGCAGGGGACGGGTGACATCTCCGATGCCAAGTTTGATGAGCTTATGGCCGGGGTTGGCGGCGGCGTGATCGCTCACGCGACGGGCGATTTCGATAAAGAGATAACCGGCTTGCAGTTTGTTGAAATTGTTGTTCAGGCGGATCATGCGCTCATCCTACCGAATGCGCAGAGGCTTTGGGAAGCCGAGTGATCAAAGCGATGGAAACGAAGCTCTGGATTTCCGGGCGATTCGGACCAGTGAGAGCATCACCGGGACTTCCACCAGCACCCCGACCACCGTGGCCAGAGTGGCTCCCGACGACAGGCCGAAGAGGCTGATGGAAACCGCGACGGCAAGTTCGAAAAAATTGGAGGCGCCGATCAGCCCTGAGGGCGCCGCGACTCCATATGGAACCTTCCACAGACGGGACCATCCGAAGCCCAGGAAAAAGATAAAATAGGTTTGAATTATCAGAGGTATGGCAATCAATAAAATGGCCACGGGATTGGCCAGGATAATTTCCCCCTGAAATGAGAAGATGATTACCAGGGTGAGAAGCAGGCCGATCTCCGTAATTCCGTTGAACTTTCTGCAGAAAACCTGGTCGAACCATTGCCGGCCTCGTTTTCTGATAAGTGTGTTCCGGGTGATGAACCCGGCGGCCAGGGGAATGACGACGAAGAGCACTACCGACATAAACAGGGTGTCCAGCGGCACGAACACATCGGATACCCCGAGAAGCAGGGCGACGATGGGTACAAACGCGATAAGGATAATCAAATCGTTCACCGCCACCTGAACCACGGTGTAACCCGGGTCTCCGTCGGAGAGATAACTCCAGACGAACACCATGGCGGTACAGGGCGCCGCACCCAGCAATACCGCCCCGGCCACGTATTCGGAGGCCATGTTGTCGGGAATGAATGACTTGAAGATCACTTTCAGAAAAAGCCGGGCAATCAGGTACATGGTGAAGGGTTTCACCATCCAGTTGATTACCAGGGTAATCATAAGGCCTTTGGGTTTTCTGCCGGCGTTGACAATACTTTTGAAGTCCACTTTCAGCATCATGGGATAAATCATCAGCCAGATGAGAAGGGCTACGGGAATTGAGACGTTGGCGTATTCGAAGCGGCTCAGGGTATCGGGAACCGATGGGAGAAGGATGCCGACCGCGACTCCGGCGCCGATGCACAGGGCAACCCAGAGGGACAGATAACGGGCAAAGAATCCGATGTGTTTTTCGGCCATGGCAGCCTCCAGCAAATAGTTGTCTAATGGCAATTTGGCAAGATGGCCAAAAAGAGTCAAGTGAGTCTAGACGAGTTGATTAAATTATCACATATTCAATTCGTGAAAAAAGAACAGGAATACAATCTGGCTCAATCCCGCGCAAAAGTTTTCAAGGCTCTCGGCCATCCCTCACGAATGCTAATGGTGACCCATCTAGCCTCGAAGAAGGCCTCCGTCGGTGAGCTTGCCGAAGTCGTCGGTTCGGACCTTTCTACTGTGTCCAAACATCTCACGGTTCTGAAAAATGTCGGTATTCTGACCGATCGTAAAGATGCAAACAGGGTGCTTTACACACTGATTTGTCCCTGTATCCTGGAGTTCATCCATTGCATCGATGATGTTATATTCCAGGATGCCAGCAAAGGACTCAGCTGTGTTCTGCCGGGAGCGAAAATCACTGGCGGTGGACCATCTGATAAGTCTTCTGTATCGTTTGTTGGAATGAGAGAAACCCGTCATGTTGATTAAAGATATCCTGAACGCCGGAAAAACGGCTGTAAGCTATGAGTTTTTTCCACCCGGGACACCAAAGGGATGGGACAAGCTTTTCCGTTCCATTTCCAAACTCACCCGGTTGAATCCGGCCTATGTGAGTGTGACTTACGGCGCCGGGGGGTCCACTCGTAATCGCACCCACAACCTGGTGACCCGTCTCCTTCGAGAAACCGATGTGGAAATCGTGGCCCACCTCACCTGTGTTGGACACCGGCATGATGAAATGAAGGAAATTCTGGACCGATACGCAGAGAGCGGTGTTCACAATATCCTCGCCCTTCAAGGCGACCTGCCCAGGGAAAGTTCTGCAGATGGAATATCTCATGTCTACGACTTTCACCATGCATCTGATCTGGTGGAGTCTATCAGAGAAAATTACCCTGAGATGGGAGTCGGTGTCGCCGGTTTTCCCGAAGGTCATCCCTCATCACTGAACCGACTGGAAGAGATTCAGCGGTTGAAAGACAAGGTTGATGCCGGAGCTGATTACATCGTTACCCAGCTTTTCTTCGACAACCGGGACTACTACGATTTTGTCGACCGCTGCATGCTGGCCGGGATAAATGTTCCCGTTATAGCCGGCATCATGCCCATTACCAGCCGAAAGAACATGAACCATATGGCCCGGCTGGCGCTCAGAACCCGTTTTCCGGCAGGCCTGATCAAAACCGTCAACAGAGCTGAAACCGACGAGAGGGTGGAAATGGCGGGAACCCACTGGGCTACCGAACAGGTCCGTGATCTTCTGGATCGGGGAGCTCCGGGCATCCATCTCTATACACTGAATAATTCGGTGGCCACTCTGAGAATCGGGGAGTCGTTGGGGCTGGACGGATTCGGTACTTTGCTCTGACAATCAGCGATTCGTTGTCACTTCACTGCTTGA